>CAXMSP010000014.1:0-7684 GCA_964196225.1 uncultured Gammaproteobacteria bacterium
CGGGTGCATGTCCCGCTCTCGCTGACAGATACCTGACAGCTTTACCAGTATGGTCGAGAACGGGTGTGAGTATCTATATGGAGAAAGCCAACGCCTAGAATTGATTCTTCAGAGTCGGGAAAATGCCCAAAACAGACTCCCATCATCTTCAACTCAGTAGTGAAGGAGTTAAGTTAGGTTAACTGTCTTTATAATTAATAGATGGTGCGTAATATTACTCTGATTGCAGCGCAAACACTGGCTGCGGTTCAGCTATACCTTTCATATTGTGCTCACCAAATGACTGCACCGGATCGTCGATAAGTTCGGCAAACTCTTTTGAAAAAAGGATATTCCTGTCAAGTTCCTTGGTTAATGATTCAAGACGAGCAGTGCGGTTCACAGCCGGACCCATGACCGTGAAGTCAAGCCGGTCTGGGGCGCCGACATTTCCATAAACCACTTCCCCGACGTTAAGGCCGACCCCGAACTCGATTTCGGGCTGACCATGGCGGCGTCGACGATGGTTAAGACTCGCGAGCGTGCTTTGAGCATCGATCGCGGCATCGATCGCGGCCCTGCAGGCCGTTTGCCTGGAAGAGTTATCATCGATCGGGAACACGATCAGCATTGCATCGCCGATGAAACGCAGAATCTCCCCTCCCCGTGCCGTGACGGCAGCAGCCACAAACTCAAAATAATCGTTGAGCATTCCAATCACCTGGTCCGCCGCAAGGGTTTCGGTAATTTGTGTAAAATTGCGCAAATCACTGAACCATAAGGCGGCGTTTATGATGTCGGCGTCACCCCGCTTGATCATTCCCGCCAGGATTTTCTCTCCGGTACGCTTGCCGACGTAGGTATTCAACAGCGATTTTGACATATGTCTAAGCGATTGCACCTCGATAATTGGGGCCAGGTAGTTTCGAATCTCGCAAAAATTCTCGATATCCTTTTTACTGAATCCACCGCTTCTCTTGGTCGTCACAATGATTGCGGCACCAATTCCATTTGCGGTCATCACGGGTAAGGACAGGTAATCAGTGAAACCGTCCTCGGACAACTCGGTATAGGCACGGTGCGCAGTTTCAGGTAATTGATCAAGCCGCTGTCGAACTATTTTCCCGGTATCATACAATTGCTTCATCGGGCTGCCGATGTATCGATCAGTCTCTTCAATACGGCGTTCTGTTTCCATGTGACTACTGACGTCGGTTGACTTAAGCCAGAAATTGGAAATTCCTATAATTTCTGGATTCAAGGCCCGCATAGTTAACCGAAACTGGTCGACAGGTGCACCACAGGCGATCAACTGGTGCGCGAGTTCATATACGAATTTAGTATCATCATTCATCAGGCAGCCGCTGGAAAATAACCAGTCTATTACCGGTTTTGATGGCCATTCGGCCATTGGGCTCGAGTTTTTAGCTGGCATGAATTTGGAATTAAAGGGCCGGTCTTATCAATTAAATAATATGCTAACAGAATTCACTTTCGGAAACTCAGGGCGTCCGCTTATGGCCGAAATACGAATCTGCCGGACCGCAACTGAGGGTCCGCTATCGGGAAGACAGCGTCCTTAAACTGATTAAAAACGTGGTCTGTCCCTTATATTACGGGGGATTGATAGCCTGAAGCGATTGACTGCGGGTTGAGAATGACGAAATCGTTGCGATCACGTCGTTTTATGACACGACGAATTTACGCAGTCGAAGGAAAATTCACAAACTGTCCAACGGTTTAAACAGGTGGGACCAGCCGTGCGGACTGGCTAACTTCGTCCAGAATCCAGTCACGAAACACGGCGACACGCGGATGACGCACGCGACTCGACGTGTAGGCGAGGTAATAGGCGACGTCGTGTCCGACGTGCAGGCCGAGGTCGAACAGGCGCACCAACCGGCCTGCCTCGATGTCGGCTTCGACCAGCACGTTGCTGACTAGTGCGATACCATGCCCGTCCAGCGCCGCCTGGATCGCCATGCTCTCCATGCTATAGCGAATACCTCGCTCGGGATCGACGTTGTCGACTTCAGCCGCCTGTAACCACATAGCCCAGTCGAGCGGCAAGGGTCCGGGCGAATCTTCGCGGTGCAACAACGTATGCCCGGCGAGGTCGGCGGGTACGTTCACCGGCTTGCGCTTGAGCAGGTCAGGGCTCGCGACCGGGATGAATTCCTCGTCCATCAGGTAATCGGCCTCCAGACCTTCCCAGTGGCCCGGCCCGAAACGGATGCCGAGATCGAATTCTTCCCGGCGCAGGTCGACCAACCGCTGTGTTGCATCAAGGCGTACGTCGATGTCCGGGTGCAAAGCGTGGAACTGGTCGAGCCGAGGTACCAGCCATCGGCTCGCGAATGACGTGCAGCTCGTGATCATCAGTGCCCGCCTTTCTTCCAGCGCAGTAAACGCGTCGACCGATTCGGATAGACGGTCGAAACCGTTGGTCAGACCCGCCAGCAACAGGCGCCCCTTCTCCGTCAGAGCGATCGAGCGGTAGCGCCGTTCGAACAGGGCTTGCTCGAAGTAATTTTCCAGTGCTTTAACCTGGTGACCGACCGCTGCAGGAGTCACGCTCAACTCCGCGGCGGCATCGGTCAGGCTTTCCAGTCGTCCGGCGGCCTCGAATGCGCGCAATGCATTCAACGGTGGCAGGCGACGTTGTTTAATTTTAGTTTTTCTAGGTTTACTCAAAAAATTACTCGTTTGAAGAAAGCCCTTTTAATACCCATAATTAGCTTTCAGACCCAATGAATGCACGAACCGGGTTCAATTAACTAACTTGAGGAATTCTACAATGATTAAGCGCTACTTACCAAACTTTGTTTATACCTATAACGTTACTCCTTCTTACTCCGCCGATTCGTCATGGCTCTTCCCGGGTACCAATGCGGGCATCTTAGGGCGCACGCTTCGCCACATTCGCAGCTACCTCACAGAGGTCAGGCGCAGACAGGCACTGGAAATTGAGATTCGCAGAGACACCGAGCATCTGTACTCACTGACCGACGAACAACTGCGCGACATCGGCATCACTCGGATGGACATTCCGCGCGCAGTACGCTTCGGTAAGGGGAATCTTTAGCAGGGAACACAGGGCCGGGAACTACTATCTCCAATCGGAATGTCAACCCTGCCCGGCTTCGCTTTACTTATCTGACACAAATCATGCATAGATGTCATTAGGGATTTACTCGCTGGACTAAATACTTTCTCCCTGTATTTTTCTATTTATCAGGGATTTTGGAGAGACGAGCTAGGGCTAGACTGCATCCACCGCCAGACATAAAAAAGCCCCGCTGGGCGGGGTTTTTTTATGTCTGGCGGTGAGAGAGGGTTGAAGAGAATCCCTGGTTCGACACACATAAAAAAGCCACCTCGAACCAGATGGCTTTGTATTAACAAGGGATACTACCCTCAATTTGCATAAATCAGCGGCCTGGCGTTAGTCAGGTCCGGCTGCATGTGTTTGTCATGGTTTTGTATTGCCACTACGATAAATGGATAGCTGCAATCCGAAGGGGTTCGTCCCCTAAAACTATAGTTCGGTGTCCTTGCCCGGTTATGTCGTCAAGTAAAACCACATCACCCGCTTTGCAGATAACACGCTCTCCATCCCCAGCTTCGAATTCACCTTCTCCACTCATTAAAATCAACCATTGTTTGACAGGAGTCGTGTGCCAGTCTCCATACCATCCAACGGGTAGTTCCAGGAATACGGAGTTATTGGCGGCTTCTAATGTCGATGTATTTAAGGAAGGTGCAGGAGGCGCATAGTCCATTGCCTGTAAATAGATTTTCTTCATTTCAAAATGAAAACAACCTCCCTCGTCAGAAAATATTCTCAAATATTCAATGTTGCTCATTTTCTATTCTCCTAAGAAACCCATAACAGCAACATTATAAGGTTATTGACCTGATAACATATTATCGCTTCATTGCCAGGTGCCCGTTACTGACCGAGGGTCACCGCTGAACTTTCTATTTTGAGTGGCTGCTTTCTCCAAAGCGGACGCTGAAAAGCTCTTCTTGTGGGTCGGAGAACGGCCAGGAACGGACGCTCAATATAGCGACTATCTTTATAGAGAAATAATACTATCGGGCTATGGTCAGCTACCGCTATACCGCCTTGGAAATATCGGAAGAAGAAACAAAAAAGCCATCTCAAATGAAATGACAATTTTCCGATTTGTAAAGTGGCAATGAACTAGCGTTGCATGACTACATTCAAAATTAATATCTATTCAGATCATCGTCTGGGATTAAATCAAAGCCAATGGGTATCTCGGCAATCTCTCTATCAATCACTATGTGATGCTGTTCTAGGTCTTGGATTCGATGACGCAAAGTTTGTGTCAGTATGTTTAAACGCCGATTCTCGGTTAACAACTTTTTTATAAGTTCTCGTTGTTCCCCTGTAAGCGCCTGCAAATGCTCGAATTGCTTATTCATCACTGCCCTCGGTATCGTAATAAGAGTTTTTACCAAATGTTACATAAAACGCTGACTCTGTTCAATTCAGGCTTCCCAACAGCCTAAGTAATCAGGCAACTTAATGTAGACGTTAACAATTGAGTCAATCGATATACGAAATCAGAATCTGCTCATTACTTTTCCTTGTCAAGGCAGGCATTACTGAAGGACCGGGGTACAACAATCGATCGGGAGATGTACACAGACAATAAAACCCCGTAAAGGCGGAGCTTCAATTCGCATAGCGACAAGCCCAGAAACTCGTTGTCCGCCGCCCTGGTCAGGCGAGTGATTGAAAATCAATTGCTAAAGATATGCGATGGGCAAAGTACTCCTGGCTATAAGTCCGTATCACTATTCACCGGCATTTGAACCGAAGCTAAAAAGCGTGAGGGGAACATTAATCATCGTGGTTAGATCATAATTTTTCCGGAGGAATGACACCATTAGAAAAATCGGCCAATAACATTCTTACTTGATATTCATAAAGTAAAGTGATAAGTATGCCATATAAAGTCTTGTTAATAATACTATTTAGCGGTATTAGATTGGCAGTCCAGCGGGTTTTCATATACCAGAAGGTGGGATTTTTCTGCAGAACAATGGGAATAGTAGAAAAACTAAATGCGATCGGAATTAAGCAGGGTCAACCTGCAGATATTCTGCTGGACAGTAGCAAACAACTCATGTTGATACATGACTACGATATCGACACCAAGAAAGACAAATTTACCAAATACCGGTGCTTGATTTCATTGAACACCGGCTCTCGCAAGTATCGATCTCCAGTCCTGGGACATACGCGCGAATCGATGCTACCTGCATCGTCCCTGCAATTGGGAATTTTTAACATGCTTTATTTCGATAAAGTTCTGCCGCTGAATCCGACTGATAGAGATAAGCCCCTAAACTGTTTTGAGCTAACGTTATTTAAGATTCCCGACGACAAGTATGACTTGCGGGATCTCGTGATTCGATACAATCTCCAAAAAGTTTATCGCATTTTCCTGAAGCTGGATGATGTTTATAAAAAAGATCAGGCCAAACTGATAGATGCCTACGAATCCGAAACCTATCCGAAGTATCGGGAACGTATGAAGATCGGCAGGAAAGCCTTCATAAACAACTGGAATAATTCAAATTCGACCGATCAGCCTCTGATAGAAGTTATCGAGTGCACTGACGAAGGAAGCATTTCTGAATTCGAAATCTTGATGGCCGCACGCAGCCTCTCCGACTTGGAGCAGACTAAATAGAAGGCCAACCCAGCATCTGATAACCGTACCCACGAAATCCGATTTATCCGATTGTAGCCAAATATGCCCGGATCCTGAAATACAGATAAGATACGCATGAGTTGGAGAACTACCAAGCGCGGATTCCCGCGATTGGGTGATGTATTACCCTCCATGGCCAGCTTTTTAGAACCTGTTTATTTTCGTCCAATTTTATAAGGATCATCTAATTCGCTGACGGCATTCTGGTGGTGATTGTCAAGGAGGCGATCTTACCTGTGTATCTCATTTGGCAAATATAACTAACACTTCAGCAAATCGATTCAGTCATACTCACTGCTAATAAAAATCGCGACAACGAAGCGTATGTGATCACTTGTGAGTGTCTGAAATAGGTCGTAAGCCGCCCCTGAAAAATCAAATCTGATGGTCTGTTTTCTCTAAGGCAGACGCTGAGCGGTCTTGGCAGCTGTGTTGTGCCAGCGCTCGACGACCTCGCGTAACGCAAAGCAGCGTTCGAGCAAGGCCAAATCGGATACTCCGACGCCCGCGTCGGTCATGTGATCGCGCCAAGTCGCCGTCACCTCGAGCACCGCGCCGGCGATTTCGTGGGCGAGCTCATCGGCCACACCCATGCGCAGCGCCGCGGCCTGGATATTGTCGGCGCTCGGGGTGCTCCCGAAAGGACCGATCGCGATGGCATGCGACCCCTGCAGGCTGATTTGGGGCACGATATCGTAACCGGGAGAGAGCGAGTAGTCCGAAGCAGACGATCGTTTCATGAAGGCGTGATTCCGCAGGTGGTCATCGGTGTTGCCGATCGCGATGTTGAATAGCATGCGGCGAAATACTATCGTGCCGAGGTCACTGGTTAGATGCCCGATGCGCTTGCCGAGCTGAGTAATGCCGGGATACGACATCGTCGATTCGTCGATCTCGGTGATGTCGAATTTGTTGATGAGACTTGCTACCGAGACGAGATGATGACGCTCGTTGGGGGACTGGTCGAAACGTTCCACCAATAGCACCGGCCCGCGATCGGTTTCCGTGAGGGCCACATCCGGCACCTCGATGCCAGCTTCGTGCGCCATGCGCATCGATGCGAGCTCGACCCGGCACATATCGACCAGGTCCGAGTCGCGGTTGAATTTCGCGATCCATTCGCGGCCGTCGTTTTCGATTAGTGACTTGGGTCGCGCGCCGCCGAGGCCGCTGCCGTGGAAGAAGTAGGGCTCCAACGCGCGATCCACTTCCTTGCCGGCCTCGATATCACCGGCAATGTGCTGCAAATGTACCAGGTTCTCGAACGGTCGCTCAGGCGGCGGTCGCACCGGGTCGCCGAGATTCGACGTGAAGTGCAATGCGCCCACGCCTTCGCCCGAGGCGGCGAGCAGGAATTCGACTTGTGTGACCGGCGGCGGTTGGCGGGTTTTGGTGAGACAGCGCCTGCCCCACTCGTCGGGTCCCGCGTCGATCAGAACGCCGAACATCGCGGGCGTGTCGCGGGTGCGATGTTTGACGTGGATGTCGGCGTTCAAGGGCAGGTTGATCGGGTCGAGGGCAAATGCCCGGGGATGGTTGATATAGGCATTCGCATATTTGAAGCGGCCGAGTTTGTCGTCGACAATCAATTGACCGGCGAGCAAGATCGTGCCGTCGCCGAAGTCCGCGTGGACGAAGAGTTTCTCCGGCATCAGATGTCGAACTCGTCGGCATCCGGCGCGCCCGGTGCACGCGCACGCTTACGCATGGCGTTACGACCGAGAGCCTCACCCAGGGTATCATCGCCCCGGGCGATGGCCCGATCGAACGCCGTCGGTAGTCCGAGTACGTCGAGCAGCGCAAGGTAAGCGCCAACCGTGATGTGCGGGGAGCCGGCCTCGACTTTTCTGATTGAGCTCTCGGACAGCCCGGCTTTGGCCGCGGCGTCCGCCTGGGTCCAGTTTCTGAGCAAGCGGGCTTCTTTCAAGCGCGCACCGAGAGCGGCCAACGACCCC
>CAXMSP010000015.1:0-8870 GCA_964196225.1 uncultured Gammaproteobacteria bacterium
CAGGCGCAAAAACGTTTTGAAGTGGGCCTGATCGCCATCACCGATGTGCATGAAGCGCAGGCTCGGTTTGACACCGCCGAGGCGCAGGCGATCCTGGCCGAGAATATACTCGAAAACGCGTTCCAGTCATTGGTGGTTATCACTGCCGACTCGTCGATCAAGAAATTGGCACCGCTAGGGGAAGACCTAAAGTTATCGTTCCCCGACCCAATCGAAGTCACGTCCTGGGTTTTACTGGCTTTAAGCAATAACCTTGAACTTATCGCTGCGCAACAAAACCTCAATGCCGCGCGTTACGAGCGTGATAAAAATTCCAGGAGTGGATATCCAACCCTTGACCTGGTGGCTAGTTACGAAGATAACGATGTCGATGACGATTTTCTGGGTGACTCGCAACAAGACGACCTGACGATTGGCATCGAGCTGCAAGTGCCACTTTACACCGGTGGGCGCATCGGTTCCGAGCAAGCCCAGGCCGAATCAAGTTTACGCTCCGCGCAAAACTCGCTGCTATTACAAAGCCGACTGGCTTCACAGCAATCGCGCACCGCTTTTCTTGATGTGGTTTCCGGAATCAGTCAGGTCAAAGCATTCAAGCAGGCATTTGCGTCCAGTAATATTGCCCTCGAGGCAACCCAGGCCGGATTCGAAGTCGGCACACGAACTTCGGTCGACGTGTTGATATCGCTGCGCGAAACTTTCCGTACCCGGCGCGACTACGCGAGTTCGCGTTACGAGTACCTGCTCAATAAATTAAGGCTGAAACAGGCGGCGGGAATCTTGGAGGAAGACGATCTTTTTGAAATCAACCTTTGGTTGATTCAACAATAGTCGATGGGCGAACAAAGCTCCGTACTATTCAAGGCGAGCGACTACTATTCCCCGAGGTTCTGGCCCATGTGGTGCATTATCGGCCTGCTACGCCTCGCTTCCTTGCTACCCTTTCGTGTCGCACTATCGATGGGACGCCTGGTTGGTCGCTTTATTTACCTGATCACGGGCTCGCGCAAGAAAATAGTGGATCTCAATCTCGCGCACTGCCTTCCTGAGAAATCACTCGACGAACGCAATCGCATCAAAACTGCCTGCTATCAGAATATCGGTATTTCGTTGATCGAAATGGCAATGTGCTGGTGGTGGGATGCGGACAAGTTGAAGGCGATTGTCGAGGTTGAAGGGCGCGAGCACCTCGACGCGGCTCTGGATAGCGGACGCGGCGCAATCTTGTTGACGGGGCATTTCACCAGTCTCGAAATCGGGGCGCGTTTGCTGGCACTTTTCATGCCGGTGCAGGTGATGTATCGCACTCAACGCAACGAGCTGTTCGACAGCTACCTCTACACCCGGCGCAGCCAATATTTCGTTAACACTGTCTCGCGCAAGAACACCCGGCAGTTGATCAAGGGCATCAGGAATAAAGTTCCGACCTGGTATGCCCCGGATCAGGATTTCAGGCGCGAGCGTAACGTATTTGCTCCCTTCATGGGCATCGCCACCGCAACCATAACCGCGAGCTCACGCCTGGCGCAATCATCAGGGGCCGCGATGCTGCCCTATTATCCGGAACGTAAAAAGGATGGCAGTGGCTATATCCTCCACATCGACCCACCGCTTGAAGACTTCCCCAGCGAAGATGAATTCAAAGATGCCAGCACCATAAACCAGTCGATCGAAAAGTACGTGCGGGAGTTTCCTGAAAATTACATCTGGATACACCAGCGCTTTAAAACCCGCCCTCCCGGTGAGGCTCCCTTCTACCCGTGAGTGCATAAAATGACTGTGCCTTCACCCGGATCTGGATATCGCCTGCTATCAATTCCTTTGTACCTGTTCTGGATCCTGCACGCGCTGAAACATGGTATCAAACACGGATTACCGAACTACCTGTCAATGCGGATGTTCGGCCTGGAAGGTGGCAGCGCGGAAAGGATTTGGGTACACGCTTCTTCGGTTGGCGAGGTTCGTGCCGTCACGCCACTGGTAAAGGCACTGATACAGCGCGGCGAAAGCATATTATTCAGCAGTTTTACCGCGACCGGTTACCAGGCAATTAAGAATACTTTTTCTGATTCGGTTTGCAGTACAGTCATCCCGTTCGATCACTGCTGGCACTGTCGACGATTCTTCCGCCTACACAAGATCAAACTTGGACTGGTAATGGAAACTGAGCTCTGGCCCGAACTGATGTACCAGGCTCGCCGTCACGATATTGAGTTGCTGCTGGTCAATGCTCGACTATCTGCGAAATCATTGAACGCGGGTAAGTTCGTACGCACTTTATTATCGACAACATTGAGCTATTTCGCGCAAATCCTGACGCGCAGTAAAAAGGATCATGATGCTTTTACAAGCCTGGGGGGTAGCGAGGACCGCATCACGATTGTCGGTAATCTCAAGTCCCATAGCGAAATTTCGCATCACCAATCCAGACTGATCGAACGCGAGTACGTGATCCTGGCCTCCAGTCATAGTGGTGAAGAACAGCAGTTCCTGGCAGCGAGGCCCGGGGAACTCAGCCACTACCTGTTGGTGTTGGCCCCTCGACATCCCGATCGCAGTACGGAGATTCAGGCTCTGATCGAAAGCCTGGGAATGACCTGTTCGGTACGCAGTAAAGCGGAACCCATAACTCAGGAAACCGAGGTTTACCTGGCTGATACGCTCGGCGAGTTAAAATCATTAATGGCTCACGCCCGGGTTGTTATCATGGGTGGCTCCTTTGACTCGACCGGTGGTCATAATCTGATAGAGCCGGCGAACCTGGGCCGAGCCATCATCACCGGACCGTCCGATAGCAACATCGCTGAAGATATCAAAATGCTTGGCCCTGACCAGGGCGTGCTGCAGGTCGAAAATATGGCTGGTTGTTGGACTGCGATCGTTGAACTGCTCGACCATCCTGAACGGGCGGAAGCGCTTGGACGTGAAGCGCAATCCCGGCTGGCACAGCAACCGGATATCATTCAGCAGTACCTGGCGGCGATCTCTTCGCAACTTTAGTTTCCGTTGAACCGGGAGCGGTCCCGGGAATCTATATTTTTAAAGATGATCTCAGGATTGATAACCATCCATCAGAAGCTGCCAGTCGTCTTCACTATAGTTGAGATTCAGTTTCCGGTCTCGCTTGTCGATTGATCGCTGAAAGCGGTACAGGGGTTGCCATTGCCAGTCATCGATTTGATTCATAACCCGTGCCTGGTCGAAGTCAATCAGGTAGAAACGATTCTGCGAATCGATTAGCACGTTGTCGGAAGTGAGATCGGCGTGACGTATACCCTCGGCATGCATTTGTTTGATGAGCAATCCGAGGTGATGCCAGGACTCTGGTGCGAGTTTCTCCCTCTGCAGGCGCTGGGTCAGCATCTCGGTATCCTCAAGATACGCGGTGATTAAAGCTGCGCGATACCATAGACCGGAGCGACAGGCACAGGCTGCAATCGGCTCAGGAACCGGCAAACCTGCTCTAAGCGCACGCTGCAGAATATGCCATTCGCGCCACGGCCGGGTCATCCTCCATCCCAGCCACAGGTACTGATCGCTGAGCAGCTTGCCAACTTGACCGCCACGTTGATAGCGACGCAGAACGGCTTGCCTGCCGTCAATGTCTATCAGGTAACTCCCACCGCGGCCGCCAGCGGTTGCCTGATGACCGGGTTGGTGTTGCCAATAGCCGCCTGTAAACTCCTCATCGGAAAATTCGTGTGCGCATTCCCGCGATTGCAGGATGAAACACTTTGACGATTTAAATTCGCGCGTCATGTTGCTCGATATCGTCAAGCATAACCTGGGGTGGATATAACTCGTTGACGAGCATCGATCCATCACCAGATATTGAATCGATGCTGACTTCACTGATATCAGAGGCGCCAATCTGCGAGTCCATCGAAGTGATCTTATGGTAATGAGGCGTGTAACCAATCCACTGCCCAAGGTGACTGTTTATCTGCTGTTCCCATAGCACTTCAGCCCGGTTCCCAAGATGCTGCTCCAATTCACGCTGCTTCAATTCAGCTGCCAGCGCATGCATCTCGCGACTGCGCGCCCTTTTTATCGAACCATCAATTTGCCCCGGCAATCTGGCCGCCTTGGTACCCGCACGCGCGGAAAATGGGAAAATATGTAGGTGCCCGAATCCGGTGCTTGCAACAAAATCCATGGTCTGACGCCATTCCTGTTCGGTCTCACCTGGAAACCCGGTAATCAGGTCCGTCGTTACATTAAATAATGGAATAGCATTACGCGCCTTATCGACCAGATGTGCAAACTCGACCGTTTTGCAACGCCGCGCCATGCGGCGCAACACCGAGTCACAACCGCTTTGGATCGGCAGATGCATGTGCGGCATCAGGCGTGAATCACGGAACAATTCGAAGAAGTTACCCGGCAAATCCCAGGGCTCGACCGATGCCAGCCGAATCCGGGGAATTTCAGTATGTTCGAGAATCTCACTCAGCAGGCGATACAGACTGGAGCCAGTATCGCTGCCATAACCACCAACATGCACGCCGGTCAGCGCGATTTCCCGGACACCCTGGTGATGCAATAAATTTATTTCGGCCAGGATCTCTGCCTCGTCACGGCTGCGTTCGGCGCCCCTTGCAAGCGTGACGATGCAATAGGTGCAACGATAACGGCAACCATCCTGGATCTTGATAAATCCGCGATGGCGACCACGCAACAGCAGCGCGTTTAGTGATTCCCCAACCACTGGCTCACTCGACCCGTCGCAGGCGTCTCGATCACTAACCAGTTCCAGGGCTTGATCGACCAGCTGTTCCTTCTGCTGATTATCGACAACGAGGTCAACACCGAGATAATTTTTAACCGCATCGGGATTGAGACTTGCGTGACACCCGGTAACGACCAGCCGTGCGTCCGAATTTTTACGCTGCAAACGTCCGATCTGTTGACGTGACTTGCGATCAGCCTGTGCCGTAACGGCACAGGAGTTAAACACAACGATATCGGCCTCTTCGACATCGGTGGTCACCTGGTGCCCGCGCTGCATGAACTGGTTAGCCCAGGTTTCAAGCTCGGCCTCGTTGAGCCGGCAGCCAAGCGCCTGGAAATTGATAAACACGAATCGATTGCTCTTGAAAAAGTTCGCGGATTCTAACAAGAAAATAAGTCATGAAGAGGATTTTTTAATCCTCTTCATGACTTATTCACCACAAAACGTCATCCCGGCGCCTGCGCGGACCGCCCGCGCCGGGATCTTGAAATGGTGGCGTGTTATGAGATTCCGATAGGTCAACCCAGCGTGCGCTGGGGGGCCGCTAAGTGGGCCGCATGCGGTCGGGAATGACGGAAGTAAACGGGGAATGATTAAAATTAGCGGACTTTGGCGCTAGCGGTGTCGGTATTGCCGCGGTTGTCGAGCCAGGAGATGGTAATCGTGTCGCCTTTACGACCCGAGATCTGAAAAGACAAAAACGGATTCCTCGAAATCGATTTCCCCCAGAACGCTTCCATGACAATACGCCGGTTACGACTGACGATAACTTCCTTGATAAAATGGGATGGAATTTTCTTACCAGTTTTCTTTACTTTTCGCCGCCCGGTTTCCATCGGATGGTTGATAACGCTCTTGACGATTACCTGCCCATCGATCTCGTGTGCGCGAATCTTCAGGCTTCTGGCCATTATGATTCTCCGCAGCCATTACGACCCACGCGAGCCGGTCGTTTGTTGGTATATAAAACCCCATCGGCCTTAACGATAACCAGCAAATCACTGGTATCGGCCATCCTGATTCGTGTCGAGACAAAACTTTGCGCTTCGTAAAGCTTGAAATAGGCGGTAAAAGGCGATTCATTGCCGGTTACCACGAGTGAAATCGACTCGGTATTTTCAAACCCGGACTTGATTCTGACAGGGACCATATTGGCATCGCTGGCAATATGGGGTGCTTCGATTTCGATCTTGCTACTTTCGCCAATATCAGTCGTACCAAATGCTTCACGCAAAGCATCTGGTATCTGCTTTGCCAAAAAGGCCTTGGTAGGATAGGCGCTAATCGCAATCCCCGGGAACAACATACCGGTGACGCCTAGCTGAAGGCTCGCTTTCAATAGGGTTCGTCGTTTCATGCACAGTGCCTGCTACTGACAACAATATCCTGGTTACGAGATACCTATCGGCAGTAACGCAAAAAGCTTTATCCCTGTCGCTGATAAATTTTATTGCTCTAACAGTATCAGGCGTTTTTCGCGGGCCTTTGACTCCGTGGCAAGATCGGTCTCGGGTGAATTAAGTACCTGATCGTAGAGTCTTACCGCTTGTCGCGGATTTCCGGTAATACGGTGAAACTCCGCTTCGGCCATCATGCGCAGCGAGGGTTGTTGGAGGGACTCGTATATTTCCGATAGCTCGAAATAGACCTGTTGATTTTCCGGAAATTTATTTTCAAGCTGCCTGGCAATGACCAGGGCAGACTCATATTTCCCAGCCAGCTTGAGCAAGCGCAGCAAGTGCATCGAAAGGACGTAATCACCTGGAAAAATATCGAGCAACCGCCGATACACCAACTCTGCCTCGGTTTCGCGTCCGAGGTGTTCCAGGTTTTCCGCAAAAGCAATGCCGTACCAGATATTATCGCTATCACGACGATATAAATCGACGAGCATCTTATCGGCCCGATCATATTCGGCGGCCTGGGTCGAGGCCAGTGCACGCAGAAAGTCGCTTCCCTGGTCCGGTAAATGATCCCTGCTCATGAATTGCAGAAAATCCTTGAACAACAAAAAATCATCCACCTGATTCCCGCCTGGCGGCATGTTTTGCGCTCGTCCCAGTGCTTCGGCGACTCGATTGTTACTCAGAGGGTGAGTGCGCAGATACTCGATACCGAGCCCGGAGCTACCCGAGAGCTTTCCCATGATGGCGAAAAACTCGGCCATGCCCTGCGGATCAAAGTGCGCATCGCCCATCAGTCCAATTCCGATTCGATCGGCTTCATACTCGTTTTCTCGAGTAAAATTGACCATCGCCTGCTGGCCACCTGCAATGCCACCAAAAAGCACCGCAGACCCGGCCTGTCCCCCAATCACCAGGCCCGCGATCATCGCGAGAATTGATGCGGTACTCACCTCGCTCGCCTTTTCCATTGAATCGAGCCCATGCCTTAACTCTACATGGGCTATTTCATGCGCCATTACCGAAGCCAACTGATGCTGGGTGCGCGCCTGCGCGATGAGACCCCTGTTAATACCGATGTAGCCACCAGGAACAGCGAATGCGTTTACCGCGTCATCACGAACAATGAAGAAACGATAGTCGCGTACTCGATTATCGATACCCGCTAGCAGGCGAAAACCGAGGTCGTTGATATAGCGATCGAGCAAAGGGTTGGTCTCGACCAAACCTACTGACAGCAGCTTCCTGTAAACCGAGCGCCCTAGTTTCATCTCTCGCTCAATATTAATTGATGCATTTTCACCAAGGCTCGGTAAATCTGACCTGGCACTAGAGGTAAAACTGATTAACAACAGCAGAATTGCTACAACCCCTAACCGGGCTGAAAGGGCGAATTCTTGCAATCGTCGGGAATGTTCAGGCATAACAACGCCATCAATTGGAAATTGAGCTATATTGAATAATATCGACACAGCAGTATAGTAATCGTTCCCGAAGTTCAAATTCAATGTCCAGAATAAAAGAAATTAGCGTTTCTGATTTGCATCGCATGTTACGCAAAGAAGATCATTTTGAATTACTTGATATCCGTACCCCTGCGGAGATCGAACGCGGCGTATTGCCTAACGCCAGGACCCTGGCGATGCACCTGATACCGTTAAAACTCAACTACTTTACGGAATCGCCCCGACAAATCGTCATATACTGTCGAACCGGTAGTCGCTCCGCACAGGTTTGCCGCTTTTTAAACCAGCAAGGTATTAATAACGTCATCAGTTTGCGCGGCGGTGTAGTCAAGTGGGCGTCCGGAGGTCATGCGCTGGACCCCGAACCCGTCGAGGTCATCGTATAATCCCTGCCCCGCTTGCCTTTTAAAAAGTCCTGGCATATAAATGTGGCTTCGTAAAACCGGTTAACCAAATGATGGACATATCTCATGGCTGAATTTGATCGTGAACTTGATGCCTCTGGACTGAATTGCCCCCTGCCCATATTAAGAGCCAGGAAAACGCTAACCGACATGGAACACGGTCAAATTCTGAAAGTAATCTCTACTGATCAAGGCTCGTTAAAGGACTTTGAGGCCTTTTCAAAACAGACCAACCATCCACTGCTGTCTTCCGGCGAGGAAGGCGGAAAATACGTATTTTTACTGAAGAAATCCTGAAGTTGCTGGTCCTGCAGAAAACACCATTCGACCCGGGTTAAATCGATTCCGGCCAGCATTTTCCGATATTACCGGTCCAACTCGCCTAAATTGCCTGTTTTTTGGGATTTCTTCAATAAATCCAAGCTGTTATTAGTGCATTTGTATTTTAACCATAATAAACTTTTGGGTTTGGCGTAAACAATTGCGTTTTTCAAAATGAGCAACAGGGGTTAGTGTGGAATTATCGGGTTCTGAAATAATAATCCAGTTTTTAAAGGACGAAGGTGTCAAACACCTCTTCGGTTACCCTGGCGGTGCTGTATTGCATATTTACGATGCGCTGCAGAAACAGGATGATGTTGAACATATCCTGGTGCGTCACGAACAAGGTGCAACGCATGCCGCCGACGGCTACGCGCGGGCGACCGGCAAACCGGGTGTTTGCCTGGTGACTTCGGGGCCCGGGGCAACAAACGCAATTACCGGAATTGCAACTGCCTACATGGACTCGATTCCACTGGTTGTACTTACCGGCCAGGTTCCCAGCCACGCGATCGGCAGTGACGCGTTTCAGGAAGTCGATGCA
>CAXMSP010000016.1:0-83422 GCA_964196225.1 uncultured Gammaproteobacteria bacterium
AAATTCGACCTGGATCTTGCCCCCCTGGCCGAGCAGGCTGCGCCCAAAATCGTCCCCCTGCTCGAGAATCCTGCGAATAACCGAATGGCTGGTCGCGCTGGCGACAAAGAAGTTGATGAAACCCGGGCCGGCGACTTCGACTTTTTCGATGGTGTCGATCGTCGGTAACTCGCCGACAATCAGTTCCGCCAGCGCGCGCGGCGACATGCCGGCCGGCTTCGCCAGGGTCAGTGCGACATTAGAAGCATAGTCACCCTGGCCCGGATCCCTCGCGGGCGTTACCTGGATATTGGCACTGAGTTCTGACGGAATCTGGGAAGTCTGCTCAAGCTCACGTAGAGCCTGCGCAATCAGATCGCTAATGATTTGCTTCAAGGGTTAAAACTCGCACCCGGGCCGGGAAAAAATGAAGGTGGATTTTACCCGAGCTGCCCTGCCTGAGCCACCCATCTTTTGTACCAACCAGTTCGCTATCTCGAAAGATAGCCACACTACGATACCGGAGGCAACCGAAGGCACTCCTTGCGACGTAAAGACTGGGTGCTGAAAAAGCTGTGCTTTTGGAGGGTCAGGCCGCAGGGATGCGGCCTGTGGCGAGTCGAGACAGGGATGTCGAGTCTCGCCTTGCCCTTCGAAAGCGCAGCTTTTTCAGGGAGCCGCAGGCCACCCAGTCAGTCGCAAGGAGTGCCTTCGGTTGCCGGTTAGAGGATGACATCTGCTGGATTAGAGGTCGTAGGCGTCGACGTCGATGCTCCAGCTGACGCGAGCGCTACTGGCAAGCTGCTCGAGTGCCGGCATGGATTGTTGCAGTACCGAGCGTAGCGCCTGGTAATCCTGCGAAATCAGGCACAGCTGCGCGCGGTAGCGACCAATACGGCGTGTCATCAATGCCGGCATCGGTCCAACGCAGGACAGTGCATCGAAACGACTCGCGGTTTCCAGTAGCGTCCTGATTTCTTCGAGTTTCTTGAGCGCTGCCTTGAGCTCGATCGCATCGGCCCGAAAAATAACCACCCGCGCATAAGGCGGAAATCCGAGTAGACGACGCTCCTGCAGCAGGTCGTTGGCAATTTGACGATAGTCCTGCCTGACCAGGGCCTGCATCAAAGGATGATCCGGGAACCTGGTTTGCAGGATGGCCTCGCCTTCACGATCGCCTCGCCCCGAGCGCCCGGAAACCTGGAACAGGGTCTGCGCAAGGCGTTCGCTGGCACGATAGGAAGCACTGAAGAGTGCCTGGTCAGCATCCAGTACCACGCTCAAGGTAATCGCGGGATAATCATGACCCTTGGCGATCATCTGGGTGCCAATCAGAATGCAGGGTTTCCCACTTCGCAATTGTTGCAGCCGCGACTTCAGCGCCTCGCGAGATCCAATCACATCGCGATCGATACGCAGCACCGGTGTGTCCGGGTAACGCTGGGTCAAACCCAGCTCAAGTTGTTCGGTGCCTATGCCGTAGTGTTTGACCTCGTTGTGGCCACAGTCCGGACAGACTTCAGGTATGCGCTGGGCAAAGCCGCAATGATGGCATAGTAGGGTCTGCACCGACTGATGCAGCGTCAGGCGCGCATCGCAGTTCTGGCACAGGGACTGCCAACCACATTCATGGCACATCACGATCGGTGCGAATCCACGACGATTCAGATAAATCAGGACTTGCCCGGATTGTGCCAGGTGCCGTTCGACATGGGCGAAGGTCTGCGCCGCACAGCCGAATTCGAAGCGACTGTTACGCACATCGATCAGCTGAATTGGCGGCGGTGGAAACCGGGTCGGGCGCTGATCCAGTCGGTAACGAAAGTAGGTATCGCGCTCGCAATTGCTAATGCTTTCCAGCGAAAGCGTGGCCGAGCCCAGGATGATCGGGATATCGAGCATTTGCGCGCGCTTGATCGCAACATCCCGCGCGTGATAACGCACCCCGTCTTCCTGGCGATATGAGTGATCGTGCTCTTCATCGATAATTATCAGGCCCAGTTTCTCAGATTGGGAAAACAGGCTGGAGCGCGTGCCCAGCATGATGCTGACCTCACCGCGGCGGAAGCGATCCCAGGCCTGGTAGCGCTGAAACTCGGTCAGTCCCGAGTGCGAAATGACGAAACAATCACCAAAGCGGTTTTCGACGCGCTCGATCAACTGGTTGGTCAGACCGATTTCAGGTACCAGGTAAATGACCTGCAAACCGTTGTCGAGGCGTTGCTGGATCAAACGCAGGTAGATTTCCGTTTTACCGCTGCCAGTAATGCCATCCAGCACAAGCACTGCGAAACGATGCAGCCGGGGTTCGATTTCAGCAAGGCATTGTTCCTGCTCGCTACTTAACTCGAGTAACTCATCTGCAGGCGCTTTGCCCGCAGGCTTTTCTGCCCATTCCCAGCGTACTATCTGCTTGGCTTCCAATGCTTTTATGACCGGATGCCAGTTGGGATTGACCTGCTTGAGCTCGATTGCGGTCAGTCCAGATAGTTGATGCAGCAAAGCCTGGTAAATTTCAAACTGCCGCGGTGAGCGTCGTTCAAGTTCTGCGATCCGGGTCGGGTCGGAATTTACCAGGCACCAGCGTTTGACTCTCACCGGCTCGTGCGAACGTGTGCCTCGCAGATATCCCGGTAAGCACTGAAATACAACTTCCCCGAGTGGCTGCAGATAGTATTCGGACATCCAGCGGGCCAGCGCCAACATATGCTCGCCGAGTACAGCCTCCTGGTCGAGTCGCTCCTGCACCGGCTTGATGCGAGCGGGATCTAGCTCGCTGGCGTCACTCGTGCCCAGCAATACCCCGGTCTTGACGCCGCTACTAAACGGTAATCGATAACGAGTTCCAACCAGGGCGGGATCATCAGCCTCGATCCTGTAGTCGAACACACGGTGTAACGGCAGTGCGATGGCGAAACAGGCGAAACGGAATTGCGGCACGTGGATTACTCAAATGGAAAGTTGAATCATACTCGAATTACGAGCCGCACTCAGCGGGACAAATGCACTTATTTAGCGACTTACTTAACGGCTAAAGTTAAAGTCGTTTCTAGCAATTAAAAGCTAAATTGTTAAGAAATGGCAACAAATAGATTTATCCACATTTTCTGTGGATAAGTCTGTGCATGAAATGCACATAACCCGCTGCAAGCCGCATTCCCGTTGATCGTCTATTAGATTGTTCAATTTTGCAGCGATTTTATTTGTCTATATATATCAACGAGTTATAGCACCTGCTCAAATTTTGACCGATACCGGTGAAACTAATCGGAGACAGACTCCAAACAAATTCATTCATGTGCATATCTTAGCCTTGTCAATAGCGCCAGGGTAATTTTTCAAGTAAATTTAAATATTTAATATTATTAATTGATAGTTTAAAGCTAAACTTATGAACCGCGAAAATTCCCCGGCCGGTTTCCCAGTGACTTTGCCATGCCTGCCGATTAAACTAGCGAAGTTTTTCGACTCGAGTCATGCGTTATGCCCGCCAAAACCGCGGTACTATTGACCAATCTGGGTACTCCAGACGCGCTCGAACGTGCCTCG
This sequence comes from uncultured Gammaproteobacteria bacterium, assembly GCA_964196225.1. Taxonomy (GTDB): domain Bacteria; phylum Pseudomonadota; class Gammaproteobacteria. The sequence continues at coordinate 3,529 of CAXMSP010000016.1, forward strand.
GTTAAGCGATTCCTGAAAGAGTTTCTATCTGACCCGCTGGTTGTGCGGCTGCCCCGTGTTTTCTGGCTGCCATTGCTTTACGGCATTATCCTGCCGCTGCGCAGCGGCAAGACGCTGCAGGCTTATAGCCGGGTCTGGAGCGAGGCAGGCTCCCCGCTGATGACTTACTCGAACAAGCAGAGAGACGCGTTACAGCAAAAACTGTTTGAACAGGCCCATGTCGAGCTCGCTATGCGCTACGGTAACCCGTCGTATGAATCGGTCTTGCGCCTGCTGCGCGATGCCGGCGTCGAAAAACTGGTAGTGCTGCCGCTTTATCCCCAGTACTCGGTGACGACCACCGCAACCAGCTACAAGCACCTGAAGAACACCCTCAACGAGCTCGGGTATGCGCCGATGCTTGAGTTCATCGGTTACTACCCCGACCACCCCGAGTACATAGAGGCCCTGGCCGAATCGATCCGTGAGCACTGGCATCAAGGACAGCGGCACCTGTTGATGTCGTTCCACGGACTGCCGCAGGCCAACGTCGACCAGGGCGACCCTTACCAGCTGCAATGCGAAAAGACGGCTAAACTGCTGGCAGCCAAACTGGGGCTCGGGGATTCCGACTGGTCTATCGGTTACCAGTCACGCTTCGGTAAGCAGACCTGGATTCAGCCTTACACCTCGGACGTGCTGCATCGACTGGTAGAACGCGGCATCAGGGCAGTCGACGTCGTCTGTCCCGGGTTCTCGTCCGATTGCCTCGAAACCCTGGATGAAATCGAGGTTGAATACCGCAACGAGTTTCTCGAGCTTGGTGGTGAGGAATTCAACTATATCCACGCGCTCAACGACCGCGACTCACATATAGAAATGATGCGCAGCCTGGTTCAACCTTATTTATCTGCCGGGAGCCCGTCAGATTCAGTTTGAATCATAAGCGTAATGCAATGTCTATAAACACTTCCGCGTTAACACCGCCCACCGCAAATAAAGGGTTCTAAATCATGTTTAAATCTTTTTTTCCGAATCCCAGACTTTTCTTCACTTCCGTCGTCGCCTATGCCGCCATTTGTAGCTTGGTCTGGTACGGTTTTAACGTGCAAATCGGTGAATTCTTAGGTTTTGACCTTTCCCCATCAGCACCTGTTATCGGCCTGGGGCATTTTTTAACAGACTCTTTTCTGCTGTTTTATATTTACTACTTTACTTGCACCGGACTGTTCGCGGTATTCTGGCTCAAGGTTGCAAATCATCCGTGGCAATGGTGGTCGATCGTTGGCTCGATACTTATTTTGTTTTCCACCTACTTTTCGGTACAGGTATCGGTTGCCATCAATAACTGGCGTCGACCCTTTTTTGACCTGGTTCAAAACGCCTTGGGTGGTTCAGCGTCAAAAGCCACCGATCAGCCTGAAGTCGTAGCGTCAGCAGAAACAATCTCGTCAGTTTCAACTGAACTATTCGATTTGATACTCATTTTTGCTGAAATCGCTTTTCTTGCCATTTTCATGTTTGTCGTTACCCGGTTTTTCGTCAGCCATTTTATTTTTCGCTGGCGTACCGCAATGAACGATTACTACACCGCTCAATGGGAAACGGTGCGGAATATTGAAGGGGCATCCCAGCGTATACAGGAAGACACCATGCGCTTTGCCGAAATTATGGAAAGTCTGGGGGTTTCGATTGTCGATGCAGTGATGACCCTATTCGCCTTTTTGCCTGTGCTTTGGGCGCTTTCGGAATATGTTAGCGAGCTACCCATTATTGGGGTAATTGCCCACCCCCTGTTTTTTGCTTCACTGGTATGGTCGATATTTGGTACCGGCTTGTTAGCGATAGTCGGTATAAAATTACCAGGATTGTTTTTTAAAAATCAACGGGTAGAAGCCGCTTTTCGCAAGGAACTGGTGTACGGTGAGGACGACACTGCTCGCGCACAACCCCTGACGCTCAAGGAGCTGTTTGCTAACGTCCGCAAAAACTACTTTCGCATATACTTTCACTATATGTATTTCAATGTTGCACGCATGTTTTATTTGCAGGCCGACGGCATATTTGTATTTGTCCTGCTAATACCGACTATTGCCGTGGGTGCAATTACCTGGGGCATATTGCAACAAATTTTGACTGCCTTCGGTCAGGTCAGCAACTCGTTTCAATACCTGGTTAATTCGTGGACGACCATTGTTGAGTTGCTGTCGGTTTACAAGCGCCTGACCTCTTTCGAGGCCGCGATAAAACATGAGCCGCTGCCAGCCATTGATCAGTTGGCGACGTGATCAAGAAACTCTTCCCGATGTTCGCTGGCTACTAGACATCCATGTGCCTGATCCTGTTTGCCTATCGCCAGCACCGGGATTACCCGCTGATACTGATCGCCAACCGTGACGAGTATTACGCGCGCCCGACGCGCGACGCGCACTGGTGGGACGAGACACCGGTGTTCGCCGGACGCGATCTCGAGGCGGGCGGCACATGGCTCGGCATCAATCGCCGCGGTCGCCTCGCCGCGGTCACCAACGTTCGCGAACCAGGTGGGATGAAACCCGGTAAAAAATCGCGCGGCGCGCTGACGCAAAGCTTCCTCTCGGGTGATGCGACGCCCGAGGCCTTCCTGCAGGAGCTGACCCCTCATGACCGGGACTACGCCGGATTCAACCTGCTGCTAGGCGACGCCGAGGGCTTCTGGTTTTACTCCAACCGCGATCATGGTATTCGCAGCATTGATCCCGGGGTTTACGGCATTAGCAATGGCACTTTTGACGAACCCTGGCCCAAGCTCAGCTCTGCTAAAACTGAGCTCGAAACAATGCTCGCAGGAGATATTGATACACACGATCTGATGGAAATACTCACCGACCACCAGGTAGCGCAGGACCACGAATTGCCGCAAACCGGGGTTTCGCTCGACATCGAGCGCATGTTGTCGAGCCGGTTTATCCGTTCACCCGAGTATGGCACCCGCGCCTGCAGCGTGGTTACAATAGGTGCTAACAAGCAGATTAGTTTCAGTGAACAAAACTATCTTGATGCCGAGCATAGCGGTAACCTGATACAGGAAACATTTGAAATAACCACGTAATGAGTGATGACGCGCCTCAACTGAACGCCGCCAACATTGACAACGGACTGATCAGGCTAGACTGGAGCGACACAACAAGCAGCATTTTTCACCCGATATGGCTGCGCGACAATTGCCGTTGCGAGTCCTGCGGCGATCCCGCAATCGGCTATCGAAACCTGCGCCTGACCTCCCTTGAGCTTGACATCATGCCACGCACGCTGACGGCAGACCCCGACCAGCTAAGCGTGACCTGGAATGACGATCACCACTCAATATATACCGCGACATGGCTACGTGCACATGCATACGAAGACAGCGCACGCGCGGCACGGGCGTTTAAACCCTGCCCCTGGGACCAGGGTTTTCGCGATGATCCGCCACGCTTCGCATTTGCCGAGATCGAAGGCAACGATGCCTGCCTGTTGCAGGTACTGCAACAAGTGCGAGACCACGGGATTTGCTTTCTGCATGGCGCACCGACCGAGCCTGGCATCCTGGAAACCTTCGTACGGCGCTTTGGTTTTCCCCAGGAATCCAATTTCGGACGCGTGCAGGACCTGGTTTTCGACCCCGACAAGCGCAGCATCGCGCATGATGTCAAAGCGCTCAAGCCGCATACCGACGAGCCCTATCGCGCCTCGCCACCGGGATTGCTACTGTTCCACTGTATTACCAACGATCAAACCGGTGCCGGATCATCACTATTTATGGATGGCTTCGAGATGGTTGAACTATTACGCGCAAGCGATCCCGAGGGATTCAATGCGCTTTGTACCAATGCACAATCTTTCCGGCGTCATTTTGAAGGCGATGTCGACCTTATCGCCGAGTTTCCGATCCTGAACGTCGATGAGTTCGGCAACCTCTGCGGGGTCCGCATCAATGATAGAGTCGCCGCGCCCTTATCGATTGCCCCCGACCAGGTTGCAACTTTTTATCGCGGTCTGCAGCGCCTGCTTGAGCTCGCCGAGGACGATCAGCTGATGATGAAAATTACCCTGCAACCGGGTGATATTGCAATTTTTGATAATCACCGGGTTTTACATGGCCGCAGTGACCTGACGATAAACGGCCAACGCTGGTTACAATGGATTCAAATCGAGCGTGGCGATTTTCATTCGAGCCTGCGCATCATTGCCGACCGCCTGGGGCTTGCGCACGACGCTAACCCGCTATTGAGGGGTGCCTATGGATCCCGCGAGCACCGGGGGCCGAAATGAATACCACTGACATGACAGATAAATCCCATCAACAGGGGATGAAATTATTATGAAAGTATTGCTGGTGACCGGCAGCAGCCGGGGAATCGGGGCCGAAATTTGTCGGCAGGCGGCTGCCGACGGTTGGAAAGTGTGTATCAATTATACAAGCTCGGAGGACGAAGCCGACCGCGTGGTCGCCGAAATTCGTGAACGCGGTGGCATTGCGATTGCACTGCAAGCAAATGTCGCCAACGAGGACGAAGTGATTACGATGTTCGAACGCATCGACCTCGAACTGGGACCGCTGACAGGACTGGTTAATAATGCCGGTATCAATGGCGGGGGTTCGCGGGTCGATGAAATGGATGCAGCGGTGTCGAGACGGGTATTCGAAGTAAACATACTGGGTGCTTTCATTTGCGCCAAGCATGCAATCAATCGCATGGCCAGGCGCCACGGCGGTAATGGCGGTGCGATCGTCAATGTCTCTTCGGCCGCTTCCAGGCACGGCGGGCCCTTTACTTATATTGACTACGCGGCATCCAAAGCCGCAATTGACACTTTCACGATCGGTCTTGCCAAAGAGCAGGCCGACCAGGGTATTCGGGTCAATTGTCTGCGACCAGGTGTCACCATGACGGAAATCAGCGTTGACTACGCGAAGCAGCATCCCGAGTGGCTCGACTGGGTTTTACCACAGGTACCGTTGGGTCGCCCGGCCGAAGTGGCCGAAATCGCCAACGGCGCTATGTTCCTGCTGTCCGACAAGTCATCCTACGCCACCGGCGCAATCCTCGACGTCTGCGGCGGCTGGGTCAGCCCCTAATCACAACCCCACCCTGGATAAGTCCCCTCGATACTAATTTCAACCAAGTCAATCCACGTTCCAAACGCTACCTTGGGATCGAGCTCGCAAAAGACGCTCCCAACCGGCGCAAGCGCCGGTTGGTCCATCCATGGAATCGCTTGGAGCTCGGCGTCCTGCCTCGCTACACTTTTGCGAGCTCGATCCCAAGGTAGCTTCAATGCCCTCATCTATTCGTTGGTACGTGAGAATCCAGTAATCACATCTAGATATTTAGGAGGCACCCGAAACAACGTCTTGCGACGTAAAGACTGGGTGCCGAAAAAGCACTAATTTTAAAGGGTCAGGCCGCAGGGATGCGGCCTGTGGCGAGTCGAGACATGGATGTCGAGTCTCGCCTTGCCCTTTAAAATTAGTGCTTTTTCGGGAAGCCGCAGGCCACCCAATCAGTCGCATGACGTTGCTTCGGGTGCCGGTTGGGGACGTCTTTAGTGATTGTTATATATTAAAGAGGGATTCGGCGTTGTGGTTGAGGGTGGCGGCGAGATCTTCGACCGTGCAGTTGCGCAATTCGGCCATGGTTTGCAGGTGTTCGACGATGAAGGCTGGTTCGTTGAGTTGCCCGCGATGAGTGGCGCCAGGCTGATCGGGCGCATCCGACTCGATCAATAACGCATCATCCGGCATCGCGGCGACGACTTTACGCAGCTTTTGTGCCCGCTCGAAGCTCAAGGTCGCGGCGATACCCAGTTTGAACCCAATGCCGTGCAATTGCTGCGCCTGCTGCTGGCTGCCCGAAAAACTATGCACCACACCGCCGAATAGGGCCTGCTTACGCAGCAGGCTGATGACTTCATCCATCGCCTTGCGCACGTGCACGATTAACGGCAGGCGATGGTTATTGGCGAGCTGCAGCTGCTCCGTGAACAACTGCAGCTGCCATTTTTCATCGACTCGCGAATCATAGAAGTCGATACCACACTCGCCAACCGCGATTGGTTGCTCTCGTTCAAGCCATTCGTCCAGCTCGCGCAGATGGTTAACCTGGTGCTGCTCGATAAACATCGGGTGTAAACCGTAAGCCGGGTATAGCCCGTCATGGCCTTCGCAAACCTGCTTCACTTTTTCCCAGCGATTGGCGGTGGTCGCGGGAATTACCATACGCGTCACGTTAACTGCAGCGGCTTGTGCAATCACGTCCTGCCGTCGCTCATCAAAGCGGTCGTCATCGAGATGACAATGGCTGTCAATCAATTCCATGTTAAGGCTTTAACTTAATGGGTCTGAAACCAGGCAAGCAGGTTGCGATCGACGACAACATCACTTTAATTAAGGTAGTGAATTTCATGCTTCGTGCCGGCGCTTGATTAAATCACTGATAATCGGGGTAAGAATGATTTCCATTGCCATCCCCATTTTGCCACCGGGCACTACGATGGTGTTGCGTCTTGACATGAAAGCGCCGCTTATCATGGACAGCAGGTTGGTAAAATCGGTATTGCGTATATCCGGCTTCCTGAAACGGATCACGACAAAACTCTCATCGAGCGTCGGAATATCGCGTGCAATGAACGGATTCGAGGTATCCACCGTGGCAACACGCTGGAAGTTGATATCCGTTTCCGAAAACTGCGGGGTAATGTGTTTCACGTAGTCCGGCATGCGGCGCAAAATATTATCGACGACCTCGTCCTGGCTATATCCGCGTTCGGCACTGTCGCGGTGAATTTTCTGGATCCACTCCAGGTTGACGACGGGAACCACGCCAACTTTCAGATCAACGTAGCGCGTCATGTCCACGCTGGCGGTTTTGACGAGTCCGTGCAGTCCCTCGTAGAACAATAAATCGGTATCGGGTTCGATATCTTCCCAGGGTGTGAACTGACCCGAATCGAGTGCTATTCCCAGGCGCTCGGCATGCTGCTGTGCCTCTTCTTCATTATGCAGATAAAACCGCTTTTGCCCGCCACCGGTTTCACCGTAGGTTCGGAACAACTGTTCCAGCTGTTCGAACTGGTTAGCGGCCTCCCCGAAATGACTGAAGTTAACACCGGCCTGGTTGGCTTCAATCACTTTTCGTTGCATCCCCTCGCGATCATAACGATGGAAGCTGTCGCCCTCGATCACCACGGGGTTTATCTTCTGTCGATAAAAGATCGCTTCCAGCGCTTTTTTAACCGTCGAGGTTCCGGCGCCGGAAGAGCCGGTTATGACGACGACAGGATGTTTTCTCGACATAATTTAATCCCTGGTTTAATGATGCGCAGATCCCAGCCCCCATTATACCCGGCGACGATGCCAGGCAAACCGGGTTTGTCTTTGTAGCAATTGGTAATATTGTGTACACTCATTTGGATATTCCTGTCTCATCTTGTCAGCGCTAAAATTCTTTAGCGCTACTGGATTCAAACAGATACGCAACAAAGATTCGGGAACCAGCAGGTACGGTAACCCTGGCTGGTAGTGATTTATTTGAGGATTCGATCAACACTTGAGCAAATTAAAAAGAATACTCAGGGCCAGACTTAAAAAAGTCAAATTCAAAAAGCTGCGCAGCACAAAATGGATTGCCGGAATAATTTTTGTTGAATTTGGCTGGTTCGTCACCGGGCTTGCTCCCAGCACCGACATCGCCTGGGTTACGGGCATACTGCTTTTTACCATTTACCTGTTCGTATTCGAAATCGTCAACGTCGACGAAACCGCGATCACGATCATGGTGTTACTCGGACTGACTTCGCTATTGGCGCCGTTCATGGGCCTGGAGCACGGTTTGGTCGACACGCAACACCTGTTTGATGGCTTTGCCAGTAACGCGGTAGTGTCGATAATCGCGGTCATGATCATCGGCGCCGGTCTCGACAAAACCGGCATGATGAGCAAGGTCGCAGGATTCATATTAAAGATCGGCGGGACTTCCGAGCAACGTATTATTCCCATTGTTTCAGGGACGGTCGGAATCATCTCTTCATTCATGCAAAATGTCGGTGCGACCGCCCTGTTTCTGCCGGTAGTAAGCCGGATTTCCGCGCGCTCGAACTTGCCGATGTCGCGCCTGCTGATGCCAATGGGCTTTACCGCGATTCTCGGCGGTACTGTAACCATGGTGGGATCATCTCCATTAATCCTGTTAAACGATCTGATCCTGACCTCGAACGTGGCCCTGCCGCAGGACCAGCAAATGCAGACCTGGGATCTGTTTTCCGTTACCCCTGTAGGCCTGGCACTGGTGGCAACCGGCATTATTTACTTCATGCTGGCCGGTAAGTACGTATTACCAACCATCTCCCGCGAATCTTCCACTGCTGTTGCCGGCAGCACCAAGTACCTTGAAGAAGTCTACGGCGTTGATTACCTGACCTTCGAGGTCAATGTCCCCGAGGACAGCCCACTGGTCGGTCAGAGCCTCAGCGACATCGAGTCGATCAACAAGATCCGTATCATCGCGATCAAGGCCGCCGGTGCCGGTATGCGCGCGAGTCGAGGTGATTTATCGCGAGATCTCGATATTGGCCCCAACGCCGCGCTCGGAATACTTTGCTCACCGGCCCATTTAAAGGATTTCGTCGAGACTTACGGCTTGAGCATTCAGAAGGGCTTGCGGGTTTTTTCAGAAGTTCTGGCATCCACGCAGGCCGGTATCGCCGAAATCGTAATCCCACCCGGATCGGCCCTGATCGGCAAATCGGCACTCGAGGTCTGGATGCGCAAAACATACGGGATTGCGATGGTGGCTTTGCACCGCGATGGCGAAACCCTGGTCGAAGGTGAAAATATTCGCGACATGCCGCTTGAAGTCGGCGACACCATCCTCGCCCACACCACCTGGAGAGCCCTGGCGCACCTCGAACGTGACCGCAATTTCGTCATCGTCACTGCGGAGTACCCGCATGAAGAAACTCGTCCCCACAAGGTAGGCTGGGCCACGTTTTTTTTCTCGCTGGCCTTGTTCATGGTGTTGTTTACCGATTTAAGGCTCTCCATCGCACTGATGACCGGCGCCATCGGGATGGTCATTTCCGGGGTGCTCAAGATGGAAGAAGCCTACGAATCGGTTTCCTGGAGTACCGTATTCCTGCTGGCCAGCCTGATTCCGCTCGGCCTCGCGGTGGAAACCAGCGGCACAGCAAAATGGATCGCCGAACAAACCTTGCTGGTGGTCGGCGGCATGCCGATCTGGGTGATCCAGGCGGCAGTGGCCGTGCTGGCGACCTTTTTCACCCTGGTGATGTCCAACGTGGGGGCCACGGTACTGCTGGTACCACTGGCGGTTAATATTGCCATAGGGGCCGGTGCCAACCCCGCGGTATTTGCCCTGACCGTGGCGCTCGCAACGTCCAATTCCTTTCTGATACCCACCCACCAGGTTAATGCGCTGATCAAGGGACCGGGGGGCTACCGGGTGCCCGATTTTATGCGTGCCGGATTCTTTATGACTATTTTGTTCATCATCGTCATGCTGTTGATGATGAATATTATTTTTTAGTGAACACCAGGTCGCATACTCCGTGACCGAGTCTGCGACCACGTCGTTCGAACCGCGTCAGCGGTCGGTAGGCTGGAGCTTCGGCGCATCCACTGGCATCCCCTTCATTTATAAAGCGCGCATCAGCAAGAAACTGTGCCGCGATGGATTCGGCATAATCCTGCCAGTCGGTAGCGATGTGTATCGATGTTCCTGGCTTAAGGCCCTGACAGGCCAGGTCGCGGAAATGTTGATTGACGATGCGGCGCTTATGATGGCGTTTCTTGTGCCACGGATCCGGGAAGAACAGCAGGATTCGGTCGAGCGTCCCCGGCGCAATCATATTTTCCAGTACTTCAACCGCGTCGTGCTTAATCAGCCGTACGTTGCCCAATTCCTGTTGATGAATAATATTCAGGCAGCGCCCGATACCGGGCTCATGTACTTCGATGCCAAGATACAGGCTACAGGGGTCCGCAGTAGCCATATCGATTATTGCATCGCCGTTACCGATACCGATTTCGAGCTTCAATGCCTCGAATCCTGACGTGAAATCTGGCTGAATTTGACTAAACTCAATACCATAAATGGGCCAGTAGGTTTTTAGCGCATGCTTCTGAGAAGCAGTCATGCGCCCGCTCCTGCGAACAAAGCTTTTGATGGAATGTGACATCGGTTTGTCAGTGGACATTTGTGACGCGTTTCTCAACTCGTAGGTTGTTGATTTAAGCGGTTTTTAGCGCTGGGTACCGTTTATCGGTGCTTTTTTATATCCTATCTTGTTTAAGCAGACTTTTCTCCCATTTGAATTAGGATACAAGCATGAAAAAGAATTCAGGTTTTACATTGCTGGAGTTATTAATCACGGTAGCGTTGATATCCATCCTCGCGGCATTCGCGATACCGTCGATGAGGTCTTTTAGCCAAAACGATCGGCTGACCACGAACATCAATACGATGATCGGTCACCTGGCTTACGCTCGCAGCGAGGCAGTCAAACGCCATGCGCAGGTCTCTATCTGCATCAGTAACGATACCTTGGGCTGCACCGGTGGTAACTGGGAAGACGGCTGGATAGTTTACGTCGACGCCGATGCCAATGGCACCTTTGATGCGGCCACCGTCAATGAGGATATCTTGCGCGTGAATCAGGCACTGGACGGCAACAACACCTTGGCCCCGACCGCCCTATACACAACCCAGGTTACCTACGACAATCGCGGTTTTGTAACTTCAACCGGCGGCTTTTTGCTGTGCGACGGTCGTACTGGCGCTTTCGGCAAAACTATCACAATTTCCAATACCGGCCGGGTCCGGTTCCAGGATGATTCAACATGCTAGTCAAGAATAAAATCCAGCAGGGCGTAACCCTGATCGAAGCAATGATTGCACTGCTCGTAATTTCGGTTGGCTTACTGGGCATCGCGTCGTTACAGATTACCGCGATGAGCCAGAATGCCAGCTCGCTTAACCACAGCCAGGCGGTTTGGTATGCCTATAACATGTCGGACCGAATTCGTGCCAATACTCCCATCCAGCTCCCCGGGGGCCAGTTCCTTAATTACAATGGTATCGACACCAGCATCGGTTATGCCCAGGATTGCATGACGTTGAACTGCTCCGACGCGCAGATGCTCGTTGCTGATGCCGCCGACTGGCAAACCATGGTCGAGACTCTTCCCGCCGGACGCGGAATAATCACCAGTAGTCCCGAGGCTTTGCTGGGCACCGTCTTGCAGGTGACCGTAATGTGGGACGATGACGGCACCGGGGCGACCGGTACCGCTTGCAGCGGAAATCCGGCTGTCGATTTAACCTGTTACACATTGACGGTGGCGCCATGAAACTTTTAAGCAAACAAACGGGTATTTCACTGGTCGAGGTCCTGGTTGCGCTGGTCATCAGCCTGTTTCTGCTGGGTGGTATCGTGCAAGTGTACGTTGGCAACAAGGTCACTTTTAAATTTACCAACGCACTCGCCGAGGTCCAGGAAAATGGACGCTTCGCACTCGATTTGATGAGCCAGGACTTGCGCCTTGCCAATCAATGGGGATGTATCGCATTCAATCCGACCGACACCACTAATGTCAACGACACGTTGAACGGCACACATCCTGGCTACGACGCCGACTTCCATGATTTTCTTAGCCCAACTGTTACTCTCCCGGGAGCAATTGCGGGTACCAACGATGCCGGGCTTAATGGTTCGGACACGTTGGTCGTTCGCGGCGGCAAGCCGGGCCAGACCAATGTTGAAGGTCCATTTACCGCGGCAACTACTCAATCTCTAAATGTCAATCCCATCGGCTCTATCGGTGCTGGCGACATTATACTGGTTGCGCGCTGCGGCGAGTATCTGCTGAACATTCCCGAAGCCGATATCCTGTCAGTCAGCAGTGTTGACACTACCAACCCGGTGCAAACGGTAATTAATGTTGCCGCGAACAAGAGCCAGCAGTTCCAAAACGACGCCATGGTCATCGAACTGCAAACCGTGACCTATACGATCGGCCTTGCCGCCAGCGGTAATGGTGAGCTCGCGCTGTTTCGCCAGGAGTTTAACGGCGTTGTCGAGGAACTGGTCGAGGGCGTCCAGGACATGCAGGTCCTGTACGGCATAGACAGCGACAATGATCAATTTCCAAATCAGTACGTTACCTCTGATAACGTCCCCAATTTCAACGCCGTGGTTTCGCTCAGAATTATGTTGCTGATCCACTCAATCGATGATTTCGTGACCGAAGCGCCCCAGACTTACACTTTTAACGGCGTGTTAACCACTCCGGCCGACCGTCGGCTGCGCCAGGTTTTTACGACCACTATCGCACTGCGTAATCGCATAGGTTAATCATGATGATTTCTAACAGACAAAAACAGCAAGGCGTCGCACTGGTAGTCAGCTTGATCATACTGGTCAGTCTCACCATGCTCGGCCTGACTTCAATTCAGCGCACTACTACCGACCTGGCAATGGCCGGTAACCAGCGCGAAACCGGGCTGATGTTTCAGGCGGCCGAGGTTGGACTTTCGAGCGCCGAAACATTTATTGGCAATTCATCTACGAATTCGGATTTCAACAACGCTGGGCTCGGATTGATTACCGTTCCGGACAATAATCCGGCCTATAACGGCCCGAGTTATTTCAGACCCAACTGGGGCACTTCATCGCAACAGGCTTCAACTGCGCTAGATGCCTGGGAACAGCCGCGCTACATGATTGAATACCTGGGCGACCGCACACAGAACCCCCTGGCCGGAGTCAATATCGGCAGCTATGGCACGCAACAATCCGGTGACATCGTATCCATATATCGCTCTACCTCGCGTGGCGTAGGTCTGACCGTTAGTTCATTTAGATACGTTCAGTCGTATTTTGGCAAAGACAAGCCATAACATTAATTTTTTAGGATGAGAACTATGTTTACCAAAAAACTTTTAAAGGGACTTGCAACAATCGTGTCAACCACGATCTTCAGCATGTCAACAATCCAGTCGGCCTATGCCGCACCCGGCAACCTGGCGACTGCACCCCTGTTCCTGTCCACCATCGTGGAACCCAACGTATTCTTAACCCTGGACGACTCGGGTAGCATGGACTGGGGCCCGATGGTCGCCGAAGGTACTGGCGACGATAGTGTTACCCTTACGGGCGGATTTACCACCTCGGGTGGCCTGCCCTGGGTCGGAGCCAGCGGGTGTACACCCGGATGCGATGAACGCCGCGGGCATTACACACCAGGCTTCGCCGGCACGCGCTCCGTGCTGCCACCGGCAGACGGAACCGATTCCGAGTGGGACAAAACCTGGATCGTGCGCAACAACATTGGTAACCGAAACTACTACAACCCCAGTATCAAATATGGCCCCTGGGTCGGAACCCAATCGGATGGCGTCACACCGATGTATATCGACGCGGTTGAGACCGCGGCACTTAAAGATGCCGAAAACCCGGGCGGTCCCAGTGTCGACCTGACGGCCATGCAAACCTTCACTGATGACGGCCTAACGTCAACTACCATGTGGATTCCGACCTATTTCACCTGGACCGACGATGGGGATGGCGTGATCGAGCTAACCGATACCCATACCGAGGTGACCATTGCAGCCGGTAGCCCCGAAATGCAGAATTTCGCCAACTGGTTCCAGTACTACCGAAAGCGCATGGACGGTACCAAGCGAATAATCGGTGGCGCGATCAATAACACCGACGCCTCGCGCATGGGTTTGCGATGGTTCAATGACGGTCATGCACTGGATGTTGAAACCATGAGTGACTCTACAAAAAAGCGTGACCTGCTGGAAAATCTTTATAAGCTTGATCCCGGTGGTGGTACCCCGGCGAGACGTGCGCTTAGAAATACCGGGTACTACTTCGACGATACTGGTGGCAGCGCGCCAATTTTATCGGCGTCCCTCGGCGGTGAATGTCAGCAGAATTTCAATATCCTGATGTCGGACGGTTTCTGGAACGGTAGTTCGCCCTCAGTAGGTAACCGCGACATCAATGGTGGTAACGGTAACACTATTTTTGACGGCAACGCGTCGCAATCGAACGATGGCGGTAACTACGCCGACGGTTTCAGCAGTACGCTCGCCGATGTCGCGATGAAAGACTACGAGCGCGACTTACGCACCGACCTGGCGAACAACGTGCCGACGCAAGCCGGCATCGACGAGGCCGACCACCAGCACCTGGTAACTTATACGATTGCGTTTGGCCTCAGCGGAACACTTGATCCGCTCGTCGATGATCCGCTCGCGGTCGGCTTCGCCTGGCCTAAACCGGTAGCAGACACGCCTACCACGATCGATGACATGTGGCATGCTGCCTATAATGCACGCGGCAAGTACCTGAGTGCCCAGGATCCTGGACAACTGCAGGCTTCGCTGAGTGCTGCACTTTCGAATATCGCCGAACGCACCGCAACTTCATCAGCGGTAGCATTCAGCTCGGCCAAGTTGACTACTGATACGACTGTTTACCTGGCGGAGTTCAACACCAACCGCTGGCAGGGTGACTTGTTTGCCTTCAAAATCGACCCGGATACCGGTGATCTTGCCACAAGCGCGGAATGGTCCGCAGGTACTGAGCTTGTTACCCGTAACATTACCTCCAATCCCCGGGTAATCATGACTCATGATGGAACCACGGGTGTAGGGTTTCAATGGGCCAGCTTAAACACTACACAAAAAGACGACCTCAAAACCAGCCCGACTGGGGTTATCGATCCCGATCCCCTTGAGGTGATTGGCAAGGCCCGCCTGGCATACCTGCGTGGCGATCGTTCCGACGAAGGTAGCGGCAATTTTTTCCGTGAGCGCCTGTCGATACTTGGCGACCTGGTGAACTCGGGCCCGGTATACGTTGGCAAGCCCGCCCTGAACTGGCCGGATACCCTGCCATTCCCGGACACCACCGGCCAGCTTTATTCGGAATTCAAGAATAATAGCTCGGCGGCCTCTCGTGACGGCATGGTCTATGCGGCGGCCAACGATGGCATGCTGCATGGTTTTGCCGAAGCCGACGGCGCTGAAACAATGGCCTATATCCCGAATATGATTTTCGCTACTGGACTTAGCCAGGGTATGCACTACCTCACCGATCAAGCCTACGGCCACAAGTACTATAACGATTTAACCCCGACCGTGTCGGACGTTTATGCAAACCTCGGGACTGGTACCAAATGGCAAACCATGCTGATAGGCGGTTTGCGCGGTGGTGGTCGCGGCATTTATGCACTTAATGTCACCGATCCGAATGCATTTTCTGAATCTAATGCCGCTGACCTCGTTCTGTGGGAATTCACGAGTAACGATGATGCCAATCTCGGCCATACTTATAGCCAACCACAAATCGCTATGGCGAACAATGGTCAATGGGTCGCAATATTTGGTAACGGTTACAACGATACCGGCGATGGTGAAGCCAAACTGTTCATCCTCGATATCGAAGCGGGTCTTGATGGTTGGGTTGCCGGTGATTACAAGGTAATCACAACTAGTTCCGGCTCGGCGACCGATCGCAACGGCCTCGCCACTCCGCGGCTGGCTGATATCGATGGTAACGGCACCGTTGACCGTGTTTACGCCGGTGACCTGAAAGGCCAAATGTGGGCATTCGAAATGGACGATACCGACTCGACCTTTTGGGCCATCTCGGGATCAGCACCGCTGTTTAACACTGTAGGCGGTCTCCCCATCACTGCTAAACCCGTTCTTGCCAAGCATCCGACCGAACCGGATTCGGGCACCAATTATCCGAATATAATGGTGTTCTTCGGTTCAGGCCAATACCTGACTAATGCCGATAAATCCACCACGGATTTGAACTACTTCTATGGTGTGTGGGACCAGGGCAATAATAACCTTAACAATAGTGACCTGGTTCGTCAGAACTACGATAACACCTTTAATCCGTTTCGCGTATTGACTAATAACCCTGTCAATTACGCAGGTGGAGATGATGGTTGGTATTTTGATCTTCGCGATACCGGTGAACGCTCCGTGGTAGCACCAGCGGTTCGAGGTGCCCTGGTATTATTTAATACCTTCGTACCGGAATCTGATCCCTGCTCTAGCGGTGGATATGGATGGCGATTTGCGGTTGACCTGGCGACCGGCGGCTCTCCCCTGTCAGCGGCCAGCGACACCAACGGTGATGGCGTCATAGACTCAAATGATGCCGTCAATAATGGTACAGACGATGGCATCATCGCCGCGACAAGTGAACAGGGCTTTTTGTCCGAGGACGCATTTATCGGTAAATATGCATATGCATCGGATAAGAAAAAGGACGTTCCACCATTTCCGGGAATCCCAACAGGCCGCTTCGGGTGGCAGGAGTTAATCCAATGAAACAGTTCAAATCTATTCTGACACAGTTGCTGCTAGTGACGACTCTGATGCTTCCGTGGGCAACCACGGAAGCCCTGGAAACCTTCAAAAAATCGGGGGTTATTTCCGAGCTGGGTTACGATGCGTTTACCATATCCGGAAAGAAGTACCGCATCAGTTCCGATGCAAAACTGAAAAGCACCGACCTGTCACGTCAAAAGTTCGCGGATTTCAAAAAAGGCGATGAGATTTTAGTTGGCGGGACAATATTGGACGGTGTTCATTACGTCGACATCATCGTTTACGTTTCTCCCGATCCATCTTAGCTGGCGATATTTTACTATGAATAAATCTAAAGGTTTCACCCTCATCGAGTTGATGATCGTCGTGGCGTTGGTTGGCATTCTCTCCGCCGTCGCCTTCAACATGTACGCTGACAACGTGATCGCATCGAACCGCTCCGAGGGTCGTGCCGGGTTAACCGCAACCGCGGCCTCGCTGGAGAAATGCAAGAGTCTGTATGGAGTTTACGACAACCTCATCAATTGCCCCGTGCTCGCGACAATTGTAACCGAGTCGAACCTTTACTCGATAGACACGACGGGAAGAACGCCAACCACATTTACGCTGGTGGCAACCGCGCTTGGTTCCCAGCTGAGAGATGGCGACTGCACCACCTTGTCGCTAACCAATACCGGAATAAAAACCGCGACGGGCGTCGACCCCACTGTTTGCTGGTAAGCACAAAGTAGTCTGATTAACCAACGGAGTCGACTTATCGACTCCGTTGGTTATTGTTATACTCCCCGTTTTAAAACCTGACCCAACCGCATGACCAGAAAAGCAGTCGCGCTGATCTCTGGCGGCCTCGATTCATTGCTGGCCGCCAAATTGATTCAGCAACAGGGCATCGAGGTCGAAGGCATCAATTTCTTTACCGGCTTTTGCGTAGAAGGGCATACTCATGCCATCCGCAAACACGACCGCAACAAGGTTAAACGCAACAACGCGCTCTGGGTTGCAGAGCAACTCGGCATCAAGCTGCACATTATCGATATTGTTGATGAGTACAAGGACGTCGTGATCAACCCAAAGCATGGCTATGGCGCTAATTTGAACCCCTGCCTCGATTGCAAGATATTCATGGTGCACAAGGCGCGGGAATGGATAAAGCAGCATGATTTCGATTTCATAATCACCGGTGAAGTGATCGGGCAACGCCCGAAATCACAGCGTAAAAAGTTAATGCCGGTAGTCGCCGAGGAATCGGGCGCCGATGACTTGCTACTGCGCCCGCTATGCGCCAGGAGCCTGCCGGCAACACGGCCCGAAACCGAGGGCTGGGTCGATCGTGAACAACTGAAAGACTTCAGCGGACGTTCACGCAAACCGCAGATGGCACTCGCAGCAGAGTTTGGATTCGAAGATTATGCCCAGCCTGCCGGGGGTTGCTGCTTCCTGACGGACCAGAGTTACTCGGTCAAACTGCAGGATCTCTGGGACAACCGCGGCAGTCGGGATTACGAACTCGACGACATCATGCTGCTCAAGGTCGGGCGCCACATTCGTCCCAGCAAGGCGTTTAAACTGATTATCGGGCGTGAAGAAGGCGAGAATCAGTACCTGAGCGGTTATAAGCGACAATTTCAGACAATCAGTACCGTGAGCCATGCGGGTCCGCTGGCACTGATTGAAGGCGAACCACTCGACTCGCAGCAGCTCGAACTCGCCTGCGCGATCACCGCGCGCTACAGCAAGGGGCGCGATGCCGACTCGGTCGAGTTGCGCTTCAGTGACCGCGAACAGGGGTCGCGCAGTATTCATGTCAAACCACTGCCCGCGGCACAGATCAACCCGGACTGGGTCATTGTATGAGCCCTATTATCGAACTCGACGCACGGCGTCTGCTCTGCCCGATGCCCGTGATTCGACTGCAGGATTGTGTCGAGAAACAGGATAGCGGCGTCAAAGTCAGGATAACCTGCACCGATCCGGGTACCATGAGTGATATTCCAACCTGGTGTCGAATCAACGGACACCGGGTGCTTGCGACCGAACAACTGGAACACGAATACATCTTCCTGGTGCAAAAAGACCCAGATGGAAATTGAACAGCGCCACAAGATCACGCAGCGGGTAACACTGACCGGGGCCGCGGTTAACTGTGCCCTCGCTTCGTTGCAGATTTTTTTCGGCGTGTTTGGTAAGTCGCAGGCGTTGCTGGCCGACGGTTTCCATACCCTTTCAGACCTCAGCACCGACTTTATCGTTCTATACGCATCCAGACGCGCCGCCAAGGCAGCGGACGAGGATCATCCCTATGGACATGGTCGGATCGAAACCCTGGCATCGATGCTGCTGGGAGGCATCCTGATCACGGTCGGGGTCGGCATCGGCCTGCGCGGTGTCGACAGTATTCTTAATCCGCTGCGGATCAATCCCGATGCGATAACCATTGTTTTCGCCCTGCTTGCCGTCGCCGCGAAAGAGAGCCTCTACCATTACACCCTGCGCGCGGCGCGCAAAACGCATTCGAGCCTGCTAGAGTCCAACGCCTGGCATCACCGCTCGGATGCGCTTTCCTCGATTGTCGTGGTGATTGGTATATCAGCACAGTTGCTGGGAGTTCCATACATGGATGCGCTGGCCTCGATCGTGGTCGCCGTGATGATATCGCTGATGGGATTCCGCCTCGGTCAAAAAGCGCTGTATGAACTGATCGATACCGGGCTCGACATCGACCTGGTTCGAGATGTACGCCAGGCGATGCTGGGCAACGCGAGCGTTGTCGGTATCCATAACCTGCGCACCCGGTCGATGGGTGGCCTGGGCTACATTGACGCCCATATCGAGGTCGATCCCGACCTGACTGTTTCCGAGGCGCACTTTATCGCACATAACATAGAACACCTGGTGAAAAAGCAATTTCCGAAGATAATCGACGTGCAAATTCACATCGACCCCCTCGATGATGCGGTCAAGGAGTCGGTACTGGCGAAGCTACCCGAACGAGAGGTGATCGAGCAGGATCTGCAACAGGCATGGAACGGCCTGTCTGGAAGCACGCAAATCATCCAGACCAAGCTGCATTACCTGGATCGACTGATTGAAGTCGACCTGGTGCTACCCGCATCGATGTGTACGCCGGAGCACGCAGATGGGATCGGCAGGCTGCAGGATGCGGCAAATAACCTCGACTATATTGGGAAAGTTAATATCTACTACGTCGCCTAGTTTGCACTAATTTGGTGCAGTTTCTTTGAAATCCCCATATAATCCGCCAATTTTGCACGATAAATTGGCATCGGGATATTAATCGGTACAATCCCACCTGTTTTTGACCCCCGATTTTGGAGATTTAAGTCATGTCTGCGTCTGATGTGTTGAACAAGATTAACGAGTACGGCGTGAAATTCGTCGATTTCCGCTTTACCGATACCAAGGGCAAGGAGCAGCATGTCTCGTTCCCGGCCAGTACCCTCAAAGAAGATACCTTTACCGAGGGTAAAATGTTTGACGGCTCCTCAGTCGCCGGCTGGAAAGGCATTAACGAATCGGACATGATCCTGATGCCCGACCCAGCCACCGCGGTGCTCGATCCATTCACCGACGAACCCACGATTAACATCACCTGTAACGTGGTCGAACCGACCACCGGTGAAGGCTATGAGCGTGATCCGCGTTCCATCGCCGAGCGCGCCGAGGCTTACCTGAAGGCATCCGGAATCGCCGATACCGCGTATTTCGGTCCGGAAAACGAATTTTTCGTTTTTGACGACGTCAAGTGGTCGACCGAAATGGGGCATTGCTCCTACCAGATCGAGTCCGAAGAAGCGGCCTGGAGTTCGATCAAAATGTACGAAGACGGCAACATCGGTCACCGACCCGGCGTTAAGGGTGGGTATTTCCCGGTCCCTCCGGTTGATTCTTTGCATGACATCCGCTCTGCGATGTGCCTGGCGATGGAAGAAATGAACCTCAAGGTCGAAGTCCACCACCACGAGGTGGCAACCGCGGGACAGTGTGAAATCGGGGTTGAATTCAATACCCTGGTGCGCAAGGCCGACGAGGTCCAGGTCTTGAAGTACTGCGTTCATAACGTTGCGCACAGCTATGGCAAAACCGCAACCTTCATGCCGAAGCCACTGGTGGGTGACAACGGTAACGGCATGCACGTGCACATGTCCCTCTTCAAAGACGGGGTCAACCTGTTTTCCGGCGAAGGCTACGGTGGCCTGTCGGACACCGCGCTGTTCTATATCGGCGGGGTGATCAAGCACGCGCGTGCCATCAATGCCTTTGCAAACGGCGCTACCAATAGCTACAAACGCCTGGTGCCAGGTTTCGAAGCCCCCGTCATGCTCGCCTACTCGGCGCGCAACCGTTCCGCTTCGATTCGTATCCCTTACGTCAGTAACCCGAAAGGTCGCCGCATCGAAGTGCGCTTTCCGGATTCGACCGCCAATCCTTATCTCGCGTTTGCCGCGCTGATGATGGCCGGCCTCGATGGCATCAACAACCAAATTCACCCTGGCGAAGCAATGGACAAGGATCTCTACGATTTACCGCCTGAAGAAGAGGCCGAAATACCGCAGGTTGCGTTTTCTCTCGACCAGGCTCTCGAAGCGCTCGACCAGGATCGTGAATTTTTGAAAGCTGGTGGCGTGTTCACCGATGATGTTATCGACGGTTATATCGATCTCAAAAACGAGGAAGTTGACCGCCTGCGCCTGGCGACCAACCCGGTCGAGTTCGACCTTTACTACAGCTGCTAGGCAATCGCTTGCACGATCGACAAAAGGCCCCTCACGGGGCCTTTTTTGTCTGCAACAGCGCAACCATGACTCGAACCAACATAGTTTAAATGTCGCAGCCAAACCTAAAACTGGCCCCGCCCACCGACACCGGTTTTCGTATCCTGGATACGCTTAATTCGTCGATACTGTGCCTCGATAGCGAACGCTGCATCACCTACGTCAACTCGGGCGGCGAGGCACTGTTCGAAAGCAGCGCGTCGAACCTGGTCGGACGCCAATTCGACAGCCTGCTGAGCCAGGTGGAACCTTCCAGCATACTCTCGAAACTGACCCTCGATTCGATAACATTCACCGAACACGAAGCGGTCATTACGCTTGCCGATGGCAGGGCAATTATTGCCAATTACAGCATTTACCCGCTCGACGGGCAGACAGCAGATGATGAGATCGTGCTGGAGATTCGTCAGTCTGAACACCAGGCACAGTTTGCGCAAGATGAACTCAATCAACTGCAACAGCAGGCCACCCAGCAGCTCGCGCGTGGGCTCGCGCATGAAATCAATAATCCGTTAGGCGGTATTCGAGGCGCAGCGCAGTTGCTACAACGAGCGCTCGACCGTCCCGAGTGGACCGAGTATACCGAGGTAATCATCAGCGAAGTTGACCGCCTGCAATCCCTGACCAGCAAGATGCTCGTGCCCGGAAGCAGAATGCAGCGCGCGGAAGTCAACATACTCGAGGTGCTGGAACATATCCGCAAGATCATTCTGGCGGCCGAGCCTGATCGCATAATAATAAGACGTGACTATGACCCCAGTATTCCGGAAATCATGGCAGATCGCGACATGCTGATCCAGGCTTTCCTGAATATCGCTCGAAACGCGGTACAGGCGATCGAGGGAAGCGGTGAAATCACCTTCAAGACTCGCGTGGGTCGACAGTTCACCATCGGTCAGATCACCCATCCGCTGGTAGTACAGGTCGACATTACCGACAGCGGCCGGGGTATTCCACATGATTTGGGCGAGACTATTTTTCTGCCAATGATTACTGACAAGCCCGAAGGCAGTGGCCTCGGCCTGCCGATTGCGCAGGAAATAATCTCCCGGCACGGGGGCACCATTCACCTGCACAGTTCTGACCGCGGAACCACCTTTAGCACCATTCTGCCCCTGGAAAAGACATGAATCTAGCGACTAGCATTGCACCCCTTAAAATCTGGATCATCGATGATGATCAATCAATGCGCTGGGTACTGGAAAAGACCCTGTCCAATAATGGCTACCAGGTATCCGCCTTCGAATCCGGCTCGGTTGCACTGGCTACATTCAAGCGTACCGAGTCCGAGGCACGCCCGCGCCTGATCATCACCGATGTGCGCATGCCCGGGATTAACGGTTTCGAGCTGCTTAAGCAAATCAAGAATATATCACCACAAACGCCGATCATCGTGATGACGGCGTACACCGACCTCGATACCACTGTGCAGGCGTTCCAGGAGGGCGCTTTTGAATACCTGCCCAAACCTTTCGATATCGACGACGCGCTCGAACTGGTTGCGCGTGCCTGTGAACCCGTGGTTGAAACCGGTGCCAATCTGCCGCGATTTCCAGACGAAATTGGTGACTGGCAGGCGCAACTACGCCTGTGGGCTAAGCAGCAACTGTCACAGGGAGAAACCGACATTCTTAAGAACGCTGCCAGGACCTTTGAGAAAACCCTGCTGGATTGTGCGCTCGAAGCCACGCGCGGACGCAAACAGGATGCGGCCCGGCTGCTTGGCTGGGGCAGGAATACCCTGACCCGAAAACTAAAGGAGTTAAGTTAATTCCGTCATTCCGGCCTTCGAGCCGGAATCGATTCGCGCCACGCCCCCATTACCAGAACAAGGATAGTCAGCGTGGACATTCGGGATGATTTTAATAAAGTCATCCACGCGCAATAACGTCATCCCCGCGAAAGCGGGGATCTCGCAACTATGACATTGTCGTAAGATTCTCGTTGCGCGGATATGACCCGGCTTAGGAGATATGCCGACTACGATCCTATTCAGAAATGCACTTCATGTAGGCCTGTTCCAGCGTTTCGGCCTGGTAGCGCTGCATGCAGTCTTCAGGAGTTCCCTGGTACTTCATTTCACCGTCATGCAGAATGCCGAACTGGTCGCAAAGATCCTCGGCATCGGCAAGCAGATGCGTGCTGTATAGTACAGTACGTCCGGCAACTTTTTCTTCCTTCATCAACTCCTTGAAATGGTAACGCGCGCGCGGGTCGAGTCCGCTTAATGGCTCATCAAGAATCAGCAGTTGCCGCTCGAGTATGAAGCAGCTCACCAGCCCCAGTTTCTGCACCATTCCCTTGGAATAACCACCCACCCTGGAGTCAAGCCGGTCGGGTGGGAAATCGAGTCTCTCTGAGAGTTCGGTAATTTTCTGTTTCCCGGGATTCTGATGATAAACCGCTGCGATAAAATCGAGATACTGCTGCCCCGTGATATTTTTTTTCACATCAAACTTTTCCGGCAGATAAGCAAGTTGGTCGCGACAGCTCGGGTCTCGATTATTGGTGCCGAATATTTTGATTTCCCCGCCTGGTAACGGTCGAATCAAATCAAGAATTAATTTTATTAGCGTCGACTTGCCGGCACCGTTGATCCCTGCGATCGCGAAATAACTATGCGTCGGGATTTCAATCGCCAACGCTTTCAGGATATCAAGGCCAGAAACAGAATAAGAAAGGTTGGTCAGTGAAACTGCGTTATTCATCGCGACTGGGGTCAAGTCTATTTATAATACTACTTGCTATTTCCCTTAACTCCACGTCTTGTTCCAAAGCCTGTTTTACCATGTGGATTGCACCAGATACCCACCATACCCTTTTAATCCGAATAATTCACCAATCTCGTTCAAACCTAAACCCCCTATCCTTGGGGCCAGATACATGGCCAATTTTCGCGGCTGATTTTTAAAACCTCGACCTTTTTTATCCCCTTTGTGTATTGCCAAAAAAAAGGCCTGCGAGAACAATCGCAGGCCTGGTATTAACAGGTCGAACTTTAGAAGCGGAACACGATAGTGTACAGGGTTGTATCCACATACGGCGGTGTTGCTGTGACACCGGGAGGAAGAACTTCACCTAGAGCAGCCGGAATATACCCGCGGACGCGTCCGGTAGTAGTAACACCATCGTCCAGCCTGGATTCGAGTACTTTAACAACCTGACCTTCCAATCCGCCAAACGCGGTGACATGGCCTTGTATTCCCAGCCCGTTGTAGTTAATGCCAACCTTGCCACCATAAGCATTTTGCTGTGGGTCGATATCGGCCGCAGCACCATTCACCAGTCCAGATGATCGCAGGTGCGTCCAAAAAAAGCCTGTTTCATCGGCGACGGCAGGTGCCTGCCAGTTTCCTGCAATCGTTCCATCCCCATTTCCGCTGGTAGGGCCAGAATCGAAACGACCATTAGCGGCGTCATCATCCCCGGGTAACTGCAGGTAACGATCCTGATAAGAGAATATCGCCGCCTGTATGCCCGCGTTGTCGCTTTCAATGCGCTTGATTTTTGCATTGGTAATCATTTCCTGGCCTTTCAGTACGCCGCCGATCAGCAGCCCCACGATGACCAGTACGATCGCGATTTCAACCAGGGTGAAACCTCTTTGTTTTGATAATTGCATCTGAATCTCCAAATTGTTGGTTGTGTCTGAATAACCAATATGCATTTAATATGCCAGATTTGATAAATCCTTATATTTCTTAGATAGTTATAGAATCCTTAAATCTAATTCTCGATAGATTGTCGGGATTCGAACAACTCCTGTTGGAATTTGGACAACTTTTCCTCTAAAAATCGCTTTTCATCCGGATCAATTACCGCTTTTGACTGCAGCATTGCCTCGATAATTGCAATCGCGGATTCAAGTTCATTCAATTCGGCGAGCAACAGGAAACGGATATCGCGCGCCCATTGCGGCATCACCGTGCTGGCCGGCTGCAGCGCCAGCTTCTCCGCCAGGCGCAAGGCCAGTTTCAAATCCCCTACTTTATGCTTGGCGATCACGCTTGTCTCTGCCAGGCGTCGCCAGTGCAATTGCGGCGCGTGGTCGAAATTGCGCTCGATGAAACCGAGCATTAATCGCAAGCGGCTCTCATCGCGCGTCTGGCTGTAGACGCGTGACGCCAACAGCATCGGGTATTCCGAGGTCGGGTTGACGCGGGTTATCTGTTCGAGCCATTCCACCAACACCGCGTAATCGATCCGGTTATAGCTGAAATATTGGCCAGCCTGACTGTCATGCAGTTGCAGGCGGATGGCAAGCAGGTAACCCAGTAACTTTTCCGACCCCATCGCGATACCCTGGTAAGTCGAGGCCTGTAGAGGATTCGAAAGCGGCTGGTAACGAATCTCGCGCGACACCTGGCTATAGTGATGGAACAGCAGCTGGCTTAACAAAATCAGCATAAATCCCCCTATCAAAGGCACCGGCAATTGCAGTAGTGGGCGCTCCGCGCGACGCATCTAGAGGTTAAACTCCTTGCGATAAAAATCGACCAGGCAAACCGCAATTAAAAATAACGCGTAGATTAGGGTTGAAGAAAACTGAACTGAAATAGTTTCGATTAAATTGACGTTACCAAAAAACACGTCGTTTTCGGCAAACGTCTCCAGCCCGGGAACCAGGTATAAAATTGCGCCGAAAATAAAATCCACGAATCGACTGATGAGACTACCATCCGATAATCGGACCGATTCTGCTAGCATTTGTGATATCAGTCCCGACAACTTCGCCAGCAGGTAAACCGCAAGCGAAAAACAGACCGCGAGCGGAATTTTTTCGAGACTCAGTATTGCCAGCAATCCTAACAGGCCGAGCAGAAAGATTTCCAGCCAGAGCGCTGACGCCCAGTAAAGACCCACCTGCCAATCACTGTAGAAAGATATCACCAGCAACACCGGCAGCACCAGCAACAGGCAGAGGCTCGCGATCACCAGCACCTGCGCGACGATATACTGCCAGCGCGAAAGCGGCATCGTCAGCAGGCGTTCAAATTGTTTGAATTCATAGTCCTCGGCGACACTGGTGGTTATCACCAGCAAGGCGAAAAGTCCGAGACTATAGCGTAAAAAATCGGCCACCAGCGCAACCACGATCGCCTTGCCGTTGATAATCGCGAGTTCGCTGAAAAAACTCCCCACCAGCATCGTGAGCAGCGCGAGCACCGGCACCACTACCAGCAAACGTCGGTTTAGAATTCCCAGCATCAGGTATCTAAACAGTGATATAGTTTGAGCGAACATTCGAGTTTCGGGCACCTTAGATTAGAATAAATTCCCTACTGCAATTCGGCCAGCAAATCCTGGCATCGACGCTGCTGACCTACCACGTTTTGATCTGGGTCGTCGATGAACCCCGGTTAAGGCTTGCGCTGTCGTTCATATTGTATGGCCTATTCCTGCTCTGGCAACCTCTCTGGAGCAAAGAGGCCAAAATCGACAAGCGGCCAGTGGCATTCATCGCCGTTTTTTTCATCGCTATCACATTTTACTTTCCTAAAGAATCACTGGTTTTCTTTGGTTTGATCCTGTCAGGCCTGATCGGCAGTCGATTGCTCGGCCAGAGTTCGTTCCGTTCCTTCGACCTGTTGGCGCTACTAATCATCATCCTGGAAATGGTGGTCGGGCTGGTACCGGATACTTTCAGGCAAATAGAGCTACCGGCGTTATTCAGCGAATACATGCAGACCATCATCCTGGTCCCAGTACTGCTGTTTTTCTTTGCCCCTAATCCCGATGAGCGAAAACAGCAGCGCAGCCAGGTCGACCTGATGCATGGATTGCTTGCGGCAACGCTGATCTTCATCGTGCTGCTCGGTGGTATCGTTATCAACCTGCTATACGGGGTCGACTATATCGACGGGTTACTGTTAACCGTATTCATCGTCTCGACACTGACGATCGGCATAAGCTGGTTCTGGAACCCGGGCGTGGGTTACTCCGGCATCGGCGTACTATGGAATCGGTACGCGATGACGATAGGTGGACCCTTCGAGACCTGGATCAATACGCTGACTACGTTAATCGAGGAACCCTACCTCAGTCCGGCAGAATATCTTGAAGCCGCCTGCGAACACCTGGTCGAGAATGACTGGCTAAACGGGATTGAATGGAATTTTAAAAATCAGAAAATCCAGGCCGGTGATATGGCCGGCACCCGCCTGAAACATCAACTGGCTGACGACTTGACCGTGGTGTTGTATTTCAAATCAAACCCGGGGACGGCGCTGGAGCAACACACGATATTATTGATTCGCATGGCCTACCAGTTTTATCTGGCCAAGCTCAACCAGGAAAAAATGCGCGCGCAGGAGCATTTCGCGACGATCCATCACACCGGCGCCAGGCTGACGCATGATATGAAAAATATTCTGCAGTCGATCAAGGCTTCGCTCAGCATTCTGGGCAGGGATAGTGACACCACGGAATCGGAACAGCTATTACAGGCTAATTTAAACCAAATCGGAACTCGTCTCGAAAGCACGCTGCATAAACTCAAGGCACCGGCGCTTAATACCAAGATTGTCCTGGTGGATTGCAAAAACTGGATCGAGCGTATCAGCAAGCAATACCGTTCGAACAAGCAGCTGCAATTCCATAGCGACATCGAGAACAATGTTAGTCTACCGATTGATTTATTCGACAGCGTCATCGAAAACCTGCTCAACAATGCAATGAAGAAACCATCGGCGAGTCAAATCGATGTGCGTCTGATGAGCAGTGAAAATATTGTCGTACTCTCGGTGTGTGACAATGGCGACGCGATCGAGGCAGAGATCGAGGAACACCTGTTTACGCAACCGATTTCCTCCGGCAGCGGCATGGGCATCGGGCTTTACCAGTCAGCGATTATGGCACTTGCCTTTAACTACGAACTCGAGCTGAGCCAGAATGAACGCGGCCGGGTCTGCTTTAATTTATACCAGCACCTGGCGGACTAAATCGCCCGGCATCGTCAGGGAAAAATGGCATCCCAAAATACGCAATGCGTATATCCTGGATGCTAAAATGGGATATTTTTTTATGGGCCCGCTTTCACGGAAGAAAAATCCGGCTAAGGTAATTGCCCGGCATCGATCATTTTGGAAAAGAGTAAATTCGGTGACCCCCACTTGACGACATCGTCAAAATCATCGGCAAACCCGGTAGTTCTGCGCACAAAAGTGGTTTCTCCCCCCGCTACATCTTTAAGCAAGTATTGGTTAAGACTTGGCCCAAGACCCATGGCCAGGGTTGCATCATTCGTCAGATTAGCACCAATATTTTCAAGCTCGTCCCCGGCCGCTGCGCCGTCGTTCCAGTTCTTGCCCTGGGATAGCAGCACAAAAGGCGCGCCTCCATAAACCACGGGTGGACCAACATTATAGGTACCAAAGACCTCTACCGCACCCGTGCACTGGTTATTCGTGGAGGTCCCATTGTCGTCGCAGATCAAGTAAATCCCATCGAGGTCGGTATAACCATCCGTATTCGAATCTACCAGGCCAACGGCGCGCATTTCTCCGTTATTGACGAAGTCTGATCCGCCAGCGCCATTAAAGTCATTATCGGTAACATAGTACCGGTAAGGATTACCCCAGGGGTCCAGCATTAGCGAATCAGCATTGAGTCGGCCGGTCAGGCCGAGTGTATTCGCCGGCACGAAGCCACCGAAATTGTTGCAATCAGCCCCGCCACCACCATCTTCAGCCCCGGCTGTATTGGGGATTGCAGGACAGGGCAGGCGACCGTTTACCTGTGCAAACCCAACAATGGCCCCTATTATCTGGTCCATCTCCTGTTCGACCGCACGATATTTTTTCAGCTCCTGTTGTTTCGGGAACAACGCCACGGTATACCCCAGTAAAACAGAAACTATCAGCAGTGCAATTGCGATTTCAACGAGGGTAAAGCCTGATTCGGATGGTGTCATTGTGCGCATGTTATTGTTACCTGATTACCAAAACCTTGTCGTTATTAGTCAGAGCCCAGGCATTGAAAATA
This sequence comes from uncultured Gammaproteobacteria bacterium, assembly GCA_964196225.1. GTDB lineage: Bacteria > Pseudomonadota > Gammaproteobacteria. The sequence goes on from CAXMSP010000016.1 coordinate 32,684, forward strand.
TCGTCAGCATTTGCATTTTCCGGATCAAATATATCCGGTAGATCATCGAGGAATCCATCGAAAGCTTCGTCAATAAAGGTATGCTCGGAAGCAAGCGTCAACACGGCAATTTTATCATTGGCAATACCACCGGCATTATTGACCGTCAGGCAATTCGGGGGTACGCAGGCCGCGGCAACACCGGGTTGAAAACTGGCGGCATAGGCCATTTGAACCGAGTCGTGCCAGTTATTGCCACTCAAACTAATGGGAGTCAGCGCCGGGTCCAGGGCCCATACCGGTAGTTCCGGATAATAGCGGACACCGAGTAAGTAATTGACATCGCCATCAGGAAGAGGGAGCGGATCCAGACTGTTGAGGAAATGAGTATCGTGGCGGTAGATCACATCGATCGAATCGGCTAGCACTTCAGCGTATTCAAAGAAAATGTAGGCATGATCACCCACGGTTGGGGCCTGATAGGTCGGAACCACCCCAGCATTATCCGTATAGGGCCTGGTAAAGGGCACACCTGCCGCCAGGATGTTGGTATAGGTGACTCGCACCACCTGTGTTGCACATTGATTGGCAACGAGGGTACCGTCAGGGATACCGGAACAGAGGCCGCCGCCGAGATCGACCTGGTGACAGTCCTTCTCGTCGAAAGTGACCAGGGGCAGGCACTCCTGCCAGCCATCCGGAGCAAATTCCTCATCCCAATAATATCGCACAGGCGATACACCGGGCACGGCCGGGGTAATCGTCAGATCGCCATTGTTTTCCAATGGGTGGTTGAAAACTATCGACGCACCGGCGCTAATCACATCTGGCAACAGGCCTGGCACCGCGAAACCGTTTACCGACAGGTTGATTAACAGCTTCAAATCCGACAGGATCGGCTGACTGGGTTGGCCCGATGGATCATTGTCGAAGTAGTTTGCAAAAATCGACGGCACGCGGCCGAGGCGGATTCCCACATCGGCATCAAAGACTTGCGGGGGGATGGGGAGCGTCGCATAGTCGTCCAACCAGGGGTACACATCTGTTCCGATATTAACCATATTAACATTATAGTCATTGACTGCCGTTTGGTAGGCTTGCAAGGCTGCCTGTTCGGCCACTGCAATCACTTCTTCGGTAGTCACCAGGATCACTTGGTCATTGACAATGATCGTGCCAGTCGCCAAATTATCGACCGGACCAAGTACGAATCCATCTACCGCATTCAAATTAGTGAAATCAGAATTATCCAACGCCCCGAACAAATCAAGATAATTGGCGGGATTAAGTTGTTGTGGCCCAGTCAGGCGCAACTGCGCGACTCCGCCTCTGTCGATAGGCGGGCCAGGCGCAATAATAACCGCGGCCACGCCCGCAACCGAACCGTCGTATATTACCGATCCCGTCTGGTCATAAATCGTAATCGTACCGGGAGTGTCGGAATTGATTTCCTCCAGATCGGGATTGGCGAAATTTTGCGAGACCGCGTACCAGAGCCGCTCATTGCTGGCATCTCTGACATCATAAAATTGCATGCCATTAGCGTTCCACGGGAAACGCCCGACAACAGCATTGCCGGCAGCAATACAGTTAGCAATGGGATTGGGAGTACCCGCGCCTCCCGGGGCATCTCTATCGGGGCAGGGTAACCTGCCTGGTCCCCGAATCGTGCTGTTAAATGCCAATGCGGTTTCGGGATAGCGGTAGGCGTACATCAACAGCGCCTGCTTGGCTTCTTTTAAAACTTGCTGGTTATGTAAAAAACGCTCATGGTCCGCTGCTTTTTTGACACCCTGGGTGAAACCTGCAGTAACCGCACCGCCGATGCCCATCGCCAACAACACAAACATTATCAGCATATAGCCGGACTGACTCTTGCAGAGACTTCGATTCATGCCTAATTTTGAACGGGCGCCATGTAAGTGACTTCTAGCATATCCCCGCTGGTCGCGTAGTATTGCTTGCCGTCTGGAGCGGTAATCCTGACTTTTATTTCATCGCCAACCATCACCTTGATTTTGCTGTTGTCCTCGAGTTGCTCCCCGTCTTCATAGGCCAGGGTATTTATCCAGACGGTGTGCGGGCCATCTTTCGAAATCGTTATTCCGGAAATCCGGTATTGCTGGGTCACTTCCTCTTGAGCCTGCAGCGGTGTCGGTTGCGTCCCTTCATCGACTTGCGTCGGCCTCGTCTGCGTGCTTTCTTCAGACTTGTAACGATTCGAATTGATAATCTGACGTTCCTGGGGCGTGGTGAACAGCGTCGCAAATTCCGCCGGCTGCACCGGTTGGAATGAAACCGCTGCGCAGACTGTTATTGTTCCCCAGATAAACCGGGCTTTCAGTTTTTTCGGTTTACTTTGCATCAATTGTCATCCAGCGAAGTCTACATTGGGCTTGCAAGTTTGCCGATTTTGTATTTAGCGGTCCATCTGTATGTCCTTGTCGAAACAGCGAGCAACTGTCAACCGTAAACAGATTTTTAATCGATTGCCGCAGGCCTTCCAGTAGTGCAAATAAATCTTCTTCATGCAGCAGGCCGAGAGTCAAGTCCATCGTTGAACTCCTGACCGATACCCCAGACCTTTCGACGAAGCCGGGTCGCAGGAACCCTCCCTGGGGTTCGAGACTATAAGCCAATCTAGGCAACCTGAGCACCTGGTTAGTTGTCTCCAGGCTTTCGATCCAGCTCAAACGGTGCTCCTTACCGACCAATCCGGACTTCTTGTAACCGTTATAAAGAGTTCGATACTGTTCAATCAAAGTGAGATCATTGACAAGTTTGCGATAACCGGTGTGCGTAGAGCGCAGCGCAGACAGTGCCCGTTGGTACTTTACCTCCTGGGCTTGTTCATACTCGAGGCCTACTAACGTGAGCCCAGCGGCGATAAAAATTGCAACACCGAAAATAATCAACGGGCGCCTCAAGTAGTTCCAGTCGACGTTAATCATTCCATTATTACCTCGCGGACCAGTCGAAAACCAACCTCGGCCCTCAAAAGCCTCGTGCCCCGGCCAACGCTTACATCCCCTCTTAACTGGTTGTCAGATTCGATATCGAGCGGTCGCTTGGTGATTTCCACCGAGTAATAATTTCCCGAGTCGGACATCGCTTTTCCAAGGTCATCCACCGCGCTCAGCGCATAACGATAGTCACCATCAAAGCGGAGGAACTCGCCTTCAACCATCGCTATTTCAAAAAACCCCTTTTTCGGCTCCACCTTCGGTTTATTATCTCTGGATTTTTTCCTGGCGCGCTTTTTTTGTGGATCGCCCCAGGTTACTTCCGCGGCAGCTTCGCTATCCGAAAAATCGGATACAAACCAGTCAATACTTTTAATGCGGATGTCGGGGAAAATACTCACGTCATTGCTGATTAACACAAACATCTCTTCCGGATCCACCAAGTATCTTTCTTTAATCCTATCGACTGATTTCACAACGTTTTGCATTTTCGAGGTCGAGGTCGAGGAGTCGATATGAGTCTCGCTGAGTTGGTTGAACTTTGACCTGTACTTTTGCTCCATCAACTGCGTCTGCGTAATCGTGCTGTCATATAACCAGCCCTTCACCGCACCGGACACCGCCATTCCGACACCGATCGTGATCAAGGCAAAACTTGCCACCTTGAGCGTAAGCCCGACTCTATGGTGCTGGAAATAGCGGCGTTCAGATGGCCGGGCATAATGATTGAGCACCAGTTTCCTGCCGGCGAGGTAGCAGTAGAGTCCTGAACTGAAATCCTGTTCGCTCTCAACGTCGATTTTTTCGCGTTTTAGCAACTCGTTGATTTCATAAATCTTGAACTCGAAATAACTTTCCTGTTCACAGCGCATCGTTAATTTATCGAAATGTCGCTTGTTGGACAGGATATTAACCGCGACAGTTTCCGAACGTTCAACGATACGTTGACTGATCAGATAACGTTGCGTTGATTCAATATCGCGTAACACATCAGAGGCGTAATCGCCCTGGTAAAAGCTCGCGATTGGAACCAGGCGACTCAGTACCAGCTTTCCTTCGACAAAGACCGACTGGCGCAGATTGCTGGGCACTTGCTGACTCACCAGGATAACCACTCGGTGATCCGACTTTAGTTCCTTGATGTAGTTTTGGGATAGCAGAGGCAAACTGATTATGCCCGACAACGGTGTTCGTGTTTCATCGATCACTTTCAACCAGGGCTCGAGCAGATACTGGTTGGTAAGACCGATCAACAGCAACTTTTCTTCCTTGCGGGTTTTCTTCTCCACCGATTGCGATATCGCAAACTTGTATTCCGAGGTCCGGAAATACTTGGTAAAGTTACGATTCAGAATAGCCTGCCGATCGGAACCTCGCAGTAACGGCACACTTACCTGGCGGAACTCTTCCTCGATCAGGTCAACCAGCATGCGTACCGATTCATTTTTAAATGAACGCAGGTAGGCGCCGAACAGGTCCAAACCCTGCTCGTCGGGTTCGAAATAAACGCTGCTCATCAGAGAACGGCCGGACCATTCCTGTGCGACCATTCTGTAACCTGTGAAATATAGAATTCTTTTCATAACCTATACACTAAAAATCGACCGTGGCGATCATATCGTAAATCGGGCCAAGCACGGAAAGCGCAAGCCACAGAACAATGAGACCGATGGTCGCCATCAACGCGGTCTGCAGAACCGGCTCCATCTTCTCGATGCTGTCGTTAATGTCACGATCGAAAAAGTAACTCACATTGTTCAAGGATTTGTCCATTTGCCCACTAGCTTCGCCGACTCGCAGCATGCGCACGACGAGTGGTGGAAAAATCCCGATGTTCTTGAATGCCTCGCTGATACTGCTACCCTCTGAAATCTGCTGCCAGGCACGTTCAATCCCGTCCTCGATGACGGCATTACTGACCACTTTCTTGCTCATGTCGATGGCATCCAGTACCGTGATCCCGGACGCAAACATTAGCGAAAAGTAACGCGTAAAGCGCGAGATTTTGATTTTTTCATTGACCGGGCCGATTATAGGCAGTTTCAGTAATATTCCATCGAGCTTGAAATGCGCCTCTTCGTTCGAATCGTAAAAATACTTGAGGGTAAAAAAGATCACGAATGGCGCGGCGATGACAACGTACCAAAAATTGACCAGGAAATTCGACACCGCAATCAACATCCTGGTTTCAAACGGAATCTTGCCACCCAGTCCTACAATCGCATCCATGATGTCCGGCACCACGAAAATCATCAGGAACAGAATCACCGACATCACCAGGGTACCGATCACCGCGGGGTAGGTCATTATCTTTTTAGCTTTTGAGAGTAACTCGTCCTGCCATTTCAGGGTTTCCGTGATGTCAACCAGCACTTCACTCATCTTGCCACTGCGCTCGCCGACGCGGATCAGGCTGACAAACACGTTATCAAATATTTTCGGATACAGCTCGAGTGCTTGTGAAAACGTGTTGCCACCCTCGATTGCCTCGATCACACCGGTAATTATATCGCGAAAGGTCGGGTTTTCTTCTCCGTCGCGCAAATCTGTCAGGCCCTCGAGAATCGGCACTCCAGCACGAGTCAGTTGCTCCAGGTAAAACGAGAAGTTGATTAAATCCCTGCGCCCAATCTTATTGCGGCCAAACAGATCTGCGCCCGGGTCCTTTTGCTTGAAGGTGACCAGGTCCAAATCCATTTTTTCGAGGCGCACCTCGAGATCATTACTATTACCCGCATCAAGGCTACCTGAAATGAATTTGCCTTCAGGATCGATAGCCTTGTATTTGAAGAGTGGCATGCCTATTCCATCCGCTCGGTCATGTCGGCGACCCGTGCGACCTCTTTAATCGAGGTGATACCCTCGATGATGTGACGAATCCCGTCATCAGCGAGGGTAAAGAATCCCTGCTTATAGGCTGCATCCCTGATTTCCTTGGTGGTTGCTCCATGCGCGAGCAGGTCGTCGAGATCCGAATTCATTTTCAGTATTTCGAGCAAAGCCATGCGCCCCTTGTAACCGGTATTATCACAGGTGGTACAACCCTTGGCGCGGTAAATCTTGGTTGGTATTTCTCCCCGATTATTGCTGAGCATCCGCAGCTCTTCCTCGCTCGGCGCGTGAGCTACCTTGCAGTACTTGCAAAGCTTGCGAATTAATCGCTGGGCGACAACGCCGATGATATTACCTGCCATGATTTCCGGGATGATACCGATATCCCGAAGCCTCGGGAGTGCGCCAATAGCGGAATTGGTGTGCAGCGTCGAATAGACCTGGTGACCGGTCATGGCTGCGCGAAAAGCCATTTCTGCCGTTTGTTCGTCACGCACCTCACCCACGAGGATAACGTCCGGGTCCTGGCGCATCAGCGACTTGATGCCATTTGTAAAATCCATCCCGGCGGCCTCGTTAACCGAGGTTTGTCGAATCAACGGGAAAGGATATTCGACCGGGTCTTCCAGTGTCATGATATTAATCTGTTCGCTACTGAGGAAGTTCAACAACGAGTAAAGCGTTGTGGTTTTACCGCTACCGGTCGGACCGGTAACCAGGATGATACCCTCGGGACGCGCCATCATGATCTTGAGGGTGCGTAATGATTCCGCAGGCAGTTCGAGCTTTTCCAGTGGAATAACGCCTTTCTCACGGTCAAGCACCCTGAGCACTATATTTTCGCCGTGAATCGTCGGTTGCGAGGCAACACGAAAGTCTATCTGCCGGCCCACGATGGTACGCGAGATACGACCATCCTGCGGTGAACGGGTTTCGGCAATGTTCATGTCTGCCATAACCTTGAGACGCACCGCAATCGCCGACCAGTAAGTCTTGTGCAGGCTCCGAATCTGGCGTAATACGCCATCGATACGGTAGCGAATACGCAGGAAGCTTTCTTCGGGTTCGAAGTGTAAATCCGATGCACCGCGCTTGACCGCATCGGATAGCATGACATCCACCAGGCGCACCAGCGGCTGGCTATACTCTTCGATATCACCCTGGTAGTTGGTATAATCCGCTTCACCGGTTTCAATTTCTCGCAGAATTCCATCGATCGACAGCTCGTAACCGTAGAACTGGTCGATCCCATTGGAAATTTCGGCTTCACCGGCGAGCACCGGTATTAGTTCGATATGCTGACCTATCTGAATTCGAATTCGGTCCAGCGTAAACAGGTTGAAGGTGTCCGACATCGCAATCGTCAGGGTGCTACGGATCGGATCGTAGTTAAGCGGAATAATTTTGTGCTTACGCGCTGTATCCGAATTGATCATTTTGATCGCATCCGGGTCAGGCACCACGCGCGACAGGTCAACGCTTTCCTGCTCCAGCGCCTCTCCGAGCGCCGAACGCATAATGGCTTCAGTGGCAAAGCCAAGATTGACCAGCAACTTACCCAGTGGCTCGTGAACCTTCTTCTGTTCGGTTAAGGCGATGTTCAACTGATCTTCGGTGATAACACCTTCATCGATCAAGATCTCGCCCAACCGCTTGGGCTTGTTTTCTGCGTTCATTTCTTTGCTAGCAACTCCAGTCGCTGATCCACGACGTCCCTGCTGAACGTCGCGAGTCCATTCTCAAAATTTTCAAGCGCCCGCTGGTAATAAGAAATGGCACTTCCGGGCTGGGAGATATGCTCCAGGCTGATGGCCAGATTATAGGCATAGTTCGGATCTTGTGGATTATTCTGTAACGCCCTGAAGTAATATCCCTGCGCTTCCTGCCAGCGATTTTGCGCACCATACACGTTTGCCAACGCGAAATTCAAATAAGGGGAACTGGGTTCATCACGAATCATCAGTTTCAATTGCGACTCGGAATCCCGGAGAGAATAATTTGCAACCGCTATTAACGAGGCCATGGCTAGCGAATCCTTGGGATTAGCCAGCAATATTGCCTGGTAATCCTTAATCGCTGCTGCGCCATCACCATTTTGAGCATTGATTGCGGCTCGCGCCAGCAGCGCATTGCGGTTACCTGGATCTTCCTCGAGTACCTGGTTGTAACGAGTCATTGCCAGTTCATCGTTGCCAGATTTATAGGCATCATAGGCTTCACGCAACCAGATATCTTTTTGCCCGACCCGGCTAGTCGATATAATTTGTAGATTTGTTGAGCTGCTTTCTGGCTCTTGCGCGGAATCCTCGGACTGAACCACGATTGCGACCTCGGTGCTTCCAGTTTGCGCAGTATTTGCCGGTGCAGCACCCGCTGTCATACCAGCCGGTTCAGGTTCAACTGTTGTGATTTCGGGCTCTACTTCGACAGCAGCAAGCTCAACTTCTGACGATTCGATAACAACTTCACCCTCGGAAGTCTCGCTACCGGCGCTTTCGATTATACCGATCGTGCGTTGATCTACCCCGGTCTCAGCCTGGACAATACTCTGGTCCTGGCCGCCCTTCCTGATTAACCCGGGCATCGGATCACGCTTTAGAGGACGCAAACTGGTGTCGATATTATTCGACTCATTCTGAAACTCGAAAGCGCCTAAAATGCTGATTGCGAGAATTATTACAACAGCAGTTCCGGCATAAATTTTGTAGCTCCCCATGCGTTGCGCTGAAGACTTGCTACGAAAAACCTTCTTCGCGTAGTCTGGCGTCATCACGGCATCGGAATCATTTTTCATGCCAGCGAATAACTTCGACGCATCTTCACTCGGAACTCTCATCAAGGTGCGATCGTAGTTATCCGGGGCATAGGTATATGTCCCCGTGGAATCTGTGCGCGTGACAGTGGATTGGGTATCGACATTAGTACCGGTGGCGCTGGTTTGCGTTTCCGATGAGGCCTCGGTCGCTTCGCCTGGAAGATTGTGTCGCGTCGTGTCAATCAGCGCGAGCTCGTCACTTTCGGCGTCGTCACTCTTTATGGTATCCGTCCGATCCTGTGGCGATTGAGGATCGGTCAGGGAAGTACGCACGGTAAAATCTGTATTATCATGCTCAACCAGTAATAACGACATGTCTTCTTGCGACTCAGTCTGGTCAAGTTCGGTACTACTGATGGTGGGCTCTGAATCTTCTGGCTGGATATTTGTCCGGTGCTGAGTTTGATCGAACTCGGTTTCGTCAGCACCACTCTCAAGCTGGGTGGAATCCACGCGAGTCTGAAGTGAAGTTGAATCGAACTCGGTTTCGTCTCCCGAAGGGTGTTCATCGCCTGGCTCGATATGAGTCTGAACTTCAGTCTGATCATCACGAGGCTCGTCTTGCGACTGACGGTTGACCAGCTCCGGTTCACCCATAAAATCTGAACCGTCTTCCTCGGCAAAAACGATGGTTTCATCTTCACCGGTTTGCATCTGCGTGCTTAAATCAGTGTGCTGCGTCTCGGTTGGGTCAGGGATTTCAATATTGGTTTCATCGGCACCACGTTCGAGCTGAGTATCCTCAAGTTGGGTCTGCAGCACGGAATCGTCTATTTGAGTCTCATCCTCTAGTTCACGCTGGGAACTTTGTAGAACCTGATCTGCATCTTCCAGCTCGGAAATATCTTCCACTGCCGAGACCACTACGGTCTCGTCAGACGTTTCCGCTTCCGGAATATCTTCCCTGCTCTTTTCCGCCTTTTGCTCTGCGGCTTTCTTGAGCGCGTCTAGCAGTAAACTCATCAGCTATCTCTATTCTGCATTCCCGGAGAACACTTCGGGTTTTAAAAATTTCTTGAAATCGCTCAGATTGGTCTCGATGCTGGCATTATCCAGAATTCGCGGACGCAGAAATATAACCAGTTCGGTTTTTGCAAACTCTCGCGTCTTGGTGCCAAATAAAATCCCAAACCCCTTGGCATCATGGAGCCCGGGAATTCCAGCGTCGCTTTTACTGACGCTATCCTGCATCAATCCACCGATAACGGCGGTATTACCACTTGTGACCCTGAGCACCGACTCCATTTCACGGACCTGGATTTCTGGGACCAGGGATTTGACACCCGCAAGTTCCAGCGCGGGATTTGGATCCTCGACGAATCTCAGTAATCGCGTGATGGTGGGGCGTATATTAAGTATTACTTCATCGTCGGCGGTTATGAACGGTGTTACGTTCATAACGAATCCAACCGGAACTGTTTTCACGGTGGTATCGAAAGTTCTAGTCGTGACGCCTTCGTCGGTATCACTGGTTGCGTCTATCTCGAAATAGACTATGTTGTCGGCAACTTTCAATATCGAAGTCTGATTATTCAAGGCCATGATTTTCGGGCTCGACATAACCGATACGTCGCCAAAGGCGTCCAGCGCCTTGATGGCGGCCGTGATATCTCGATCAGAATTGCTATTGGCGTAGGTTGCAGACGTAAACGGGGTCGCCCCCAGGGTGGTACCGAGTGTACTCTGAGTAAGGCTCCAACCGTCGCCCACGGCCATTCGCGACCAGTCAACACCGGCCTGGAATTCATCATTGAGCGTGACTTCAACCACGGTAGCCTCAATTAGCACCTGCCGACGCGCACTTCCCATCACAGTATCGACGAAGCGCTGAATATCTTCGTGCGCTGCAGAGGTAGTCATGACTGAAATGGTTCCGGACTCTCGATTGGAAATTACCGTACCCTCGAACCCACCGGAACTGGCCAATAAAGCAATATTATCTTCCAGGGATTTCCAGAATTCGTTATTTGAGCTGTTAGTTACCGTGGTCTCCGAATCGCCTGTGCTGCCGGTTTCCTCATCGCCACCCAAAGCGGTTTCGATACCGACGCTGGAGGTGGTTATTCTTGACATATTGAGATAGTCAATCCTGTATTGGCGAACGAAAGGACGATCCTTTTCGATCACAAGGTTGGGACCGTCGAGATAATATCGCAGCTCTACCTGGCGTGAGATACGCTTTAAAATCTGGGGCAGGGTCTGGTCAATCGCATTGATACTGACGCGACCATCGATCGCCGGATCGACATCGAGGTTCAGTCGGGCGTCACGGGCCAGGGCGAACAATAATTCATTCGCCGGTAAATCCGTCGCAACCACGGTGAAGGTTTGCATTGGTTCGGCGGGTTCGGGGGCAGCAATGATTGGCACCTGCTCGACTACCGGGGGTATCCCAAGGTCGGCTTGCCCAACTGCAGGGGCTGGAGTATCAACATGACCATCTGCAACGGTCAACCGTTCATCTCTGTCTTCCATGAAGCTTGCGCAGGCTGACAGGTTGATAAGAGCAAGTAACAATACAATTTTTTTCATCATGTTATTCCAGTTAAAATCCAGACTGCTATAGCAAAGCTTTCTGCATTCGATATACCGAATGCAGGTAAGGCGAATTTCTCTGTATCGACTCGGGCAGGCGCTCCAGTTGATTCCTGCCATTCGATAGAGAACTAAATTCACTGTAGAAAACCCGATATATACTCCTTGTATCGGTATTTACTTCATATAAGTAAGTTTCCGACAAATCCAGCGGCCATTCATTACGTAGATAATAGACCAGTTCTCGCGCACCGGATTTACTGCGCATTAAAACCTGGATTGACACATTGTTCCGGTTCGCGTTACTGAGCCAATCACGGCTCTCTCTCAATTTTACATTTAGCCACTGATTGTAATCCGCGGTCAAGCCTAGATCATTGCTATTCCCGGTCTCGAGCGCGTCAGTTGAAGCGGCTTGATCGAGTGCGTCAGTTGAAGCGGCTTGATCGAGCGCGTCAGTTGAAGCGGCCTGATCGAGCGCACTCTGCAGGACTTCATCTTCAGCCAGCGGCGTCGGCGCAGATTCAACCCCTGTCTGCTCTGTTACCTGATTTGAAGTTAAATTGACAGGAGCTACCACTTCTTCAACCTGCTTTTCTAAAGCTTCTAATTCCTGCTCCGCTGCAGCCTCTAATTCCTGCTCCGCTGCAGCCTCTAATTCCTGCTCCGCTACAGCCTCTAATTCCTGCTCCGCTACAGCCTCTAATTCCTGCTCTACTGCGGCCTCTAATTCCTGCTTCAGTGAAGCCGGGACTTGCATCGTCTCGACTACCGTTTCAGACTGCACTGGGGCCGGGCTCATTTCCGGTTCCATACTCGCCATAACCGACTCCTTATTCCCGTCAGTTTCTAACGCCTGCGGCGTAATATCTGTGATCGGATTGACATTTTTTACAGCATTTTCCTGTTTTGGCGCCAAATCCGAGGCCTGGATAGAGGCCCAAAGGTCCGAGACCTTTACCGAAATCCATTGTGATCGAGTCTCGTATAGTGCGAAAGCCAACGCTATCAAGAGTAATATGCCAAGCCACCACAAAGCGCGTGATTTGCGCGGTGCTTTCTGGTTAAAGGCGCTATCGTTAACGGCGGCGGTCACGTGCTTGGCGCTGAGGTTGTGAGTACCTTCTGCAAACGCGGAAAGCAGAATTTTATCGGCGATGATATTTATGCGGCGCAACAGCCCATTCGAGTGCAGTTCCACTTTCTTCGCGACCGTGGGGTTGATTAATTCCGGCCCGGTGTAACCAACTTCACGCATTCGAAAGTTCAGGTAAGTATGAATTTCATCCTGGGTCAAAGGCTCAAGATCAAAATGGTGGGTAATGCGTTCACGTAACTGGCGGATCGACTGTTGTGCCAAGTTCTGGTCCAGTTCGGGCTGGCCAAACAGAACGATTTGTAACAATTTATTCTGGTCTGTCTCAAGATTTGATAATAGCCGAATTTCCTCAAGGGTATCGAGCGGCATGCCCTGCGCTTCTTCGACAAATAAAACGACCTGCTTGTTTTCCATATGCCGTTGCAACAGGTAGTCCTGCAACAGATGCATGACCTCATGCTTGGAAGAATCCTTGGTGACCGGCAACGATAGCTCGTGCGCGATCACGAACAGGATGTCCTCCGATGAAACACTCGGGTTGGCGATGTAGACGATTTCGACCGTATCCGGCAACTTGATCTGCAGCATGCGGCACAGCATGGTCTTGCCACTGCCAACTTCTCCAACTACCTTGATGATGCCTTCGCCGCGGTGGATGGCGTAAACCAGCGCAGCAAGAATATCGCCGCGCTTGCCACCCTCGTAAAAAAGGCTGGTGTCCGGAGTGATTTTAAACGGGGGACGCTTGAGGCCGAAATAATCTTCGTACATGATCTATTCCTTGACCTCTAGCCGGTCCATGCGGCCATACAAAGTAGTACGATTGATGCCAAGCATTTCAGCTACCTTGCTGACATTGCCATCGTGCTCACGCATCGCCAGATCGATAACTTCTTTTTCGACTGCCTTAAGCAATTGATCAAGCTGAAAATCGCTATCATGCAATGCATTATGCAGCCAGTCTTCGCTGTTTGACGCGCCGTTGTGTCGCTGTAGCCCTGACATTTCCCTTTTCAGCACCTCAGGTTTTATTGTCTGTCCCGGATACTTCGCTGAAAGTCTGATTATTATATTACGTAATTCTCGCACATTTCCCGGAAAAGTATAATCATTCCAAAGCTTTAGTGCATCCTCATCAAGCTGGAAAGCTGCGACTCCATCCGCGACCTGCTGCATGAAATAAAACAGTAAATCATCCTTGTCACCATTGCGTTCCTTGAGCGAGGGCACGCGCAAGGTCAAAACGCTGAGACGATGGTATAAATCTTCCCGGAACTGGTTGGTTTTTATGGCTTCAAATATATCCTTGTTGGTTGCAGCGAGAACCCGCGCCGAAGAGTGGCGTGGCTGGGTCTCACCAAGGCGGTAGTACTCACCATTTTCGAGCACGCGCAACAGCTTAGCCTGCAAGTCCAGGGGCAGGTCGGCCACTTCATCAAGCAATAAAGTCCCCGAGCCGGCTTCTTCGAAAAATCCGTTCCTGGTGTCCGTGGCACCGGTAAAAGCGCCCTTGACGTGCCCGAACAATTGCGACTCGAGCAACTCGCCGTTGAAAGCGGCGCAGTTCAAGGTCATGAAGGGTTCCTGTTTACGCGAACTGCAGCGATGCAGATTACGCGCGGCGACTTCCTTGCCGCTGCCTGATTCGCCTTCGATCAATACCGGGTAGGGCGAATCAGCTAACTGGCGTATCTGCATGCGCAACAGTTCGCTTTCTTCGCTGGAGCCGACGATGCCTTCAATGTCATCGTGTCCCACGTCAGCGCCGCCGCCGGCAATTATCTGTCGTTTCAGACGTACCTTTATTTCAGCGATATCGCAGGGCTTGGAGATGAAATCGACAGCCCCGTCTTCCTTGGCCTGGAACAGGTGCTTCTTGTTATCCTGACCGGACAAAACCAGGATGCGGGTCGAGGGATGCATCTGGGATATCTTTCGAATCACCGCGAGCCCTTCGTCGGGACGATGCGTATTGGGAGGCAGCCCCAGGTCGACCAATGCCAGTGCCGGAGAATCCGACATATCACTCATTAACTTGAAGCTGGAAGCCCGATCCGAAGCGCGTTCTATCTCGTATTCTTCACTGAGCACATACTCGAGACTGTCGGCGATAATTGCATCATCGTCGACCAACAACAGTGTCGGTTTCTTTTCACTGTCCAGCGGCATTCTTGAGTAACCCAGCGTTTAATCAATCAAGTATAGTGTCTAAATTTCAACAACTCAAATAATACTTTAAAATTGATTTAAAAGTATTTGAAATATATAAGGAAACTTATCTGAAGCTTCGAATCAAACCCGAGTTTATCGACAATAATTGTGCATCGCTGTTAACTGCTTCAAAGTTTGGGCATCAGGCCTGGTTGACGGGCAACCACGCCTAGGGCGGATCTTGTGAAACCGTCGCCTGGATACGACGTTGGACGTAATCGAGCGAACCATAAGAACCAGTGCTCGCAATCGCGGTTAGCTGGAAGGTATCGATCAGCGTGATGCCTTCGATATGAGTTGTCTGGCCACATTCGGGGTGAATTGGCTTTCCCTGCTTTCGAGATCCTTGAGAACGTTATTAATAACACTCATTGCATCTGGCTGTCGGCAGCGGCGGCCTCGATGTGTTTGCCCTTGACATAGAATTCGCCGCTGGCGTAGGAAAGCATCAGTGCCTTGTTGCATAGAACGTTGATAATCCTGGGTATACCCTGGCTGAGTTTATAGAGCCGGCGTAGTGCGCCGTCATCGAATAACTCGGGCCCTCGATAGCCTGCTGAACTGACACGGTGCTGCAGATACGATCGAATTGAGACCTGGTTTAACGGCTTCAACTGATAGGCATGTCCGATTCTTTGCTTTAGCTGCCTCGCGTTACTTTTTGCCAGCATGGCATCGAGTTCGGGCTGCCCAAACAGGACGATCTGTACCAATTTTCGCTTGCCGGTTTCCAGGTTACTGATTAATCGGATCGCTTCGAGGCTCTCCTGTGGTATTGATTGCGCCTCGTCGAGAATGATGACCATGCCGCAGTTTCGACGCGCGTTTTCGATTAAATACTCGTTTATACAGGTGAGATAATTTGCCTTGTTCAGCCTGTCCGCTATGCCCATTTCGACTAAAATTGCATGGAACAGGGCGTTGCAACCCATGTATGGATTAGGGATGTATACCGTATCAAAGTTCAACTCCAGTGCCTGAAGCAGTTTTCGACACAGCAAGGTCTTGCCTGTGCCCACCTCACCGGTTACCTTGATGAAACCTTCACCTGAGGCAATGGCCACCCGTAATACGTTGAGTGCTTCCTTATGAGTAAAAGACTGGTAAAAAAACCCGGTATCCGGGGTCAGACTGAACGGTTTTTCCGAAAGTCCATAGTATTGTTCGTACATTATTCACCCTCCACAGGAGAAGCGTTCAACTGTTTGACGCGGTCGGCACTCTTCTGAATATAGTTGGACCAGACACGGTTGTTATCGACGACGATGGGCCGCAACAGGATAACCAGTTCGCTGCGCCGGTTAGTTTTCCTTTTCTGCTTGAAGGCTTCGCCAACAAATGGAACATCGCTAATGCCTGGCACACCACCAACTTCATCGCTGCTGATATTTTTCATCAATCCGCCAATCACAATGACCTGACCGTTTTGGGCTCTTACAACCGAGTCGGACTCTCGTACCGTACTAAGCGCCAGCGGTAATTCGAAGGTTTCGCCACCAAGGGTTATCACCTTCAATTGATCATCGATGATCGCGACTTTACGATCCCTTGCATAAAGGATTGATGTGAGTTGCAACGATTTCTGTTGCGGCTTTACCGCCTTTGTTGATGTCGTTGCGGGTTTACCAGCCCATTTGGCCTGGCGAAATTTCTGCAATGCATACGGAGGAGGTTGCATCGGGTCGCGCAGTTCCGCTGCTTTCGCCATCGTACCAACGCCAAAGAATCCCAGTGATAGCAGGACTACCACTACGATGTAAGTTGTAATGATGCGCTGCATTTATATCCCAACCCATTCCTTGCGTGTCGACAAGGTCGAAATCACTACCTTGACGGTGACATTTGGATATTCGTCGCTCGCAATTTCAATCTCGTCCCAGAGCAATTTCCAGTCAAGCGCTTCTAACGTCTGCATATACTTGAGAATATCGAGGTAACTACCGGCAAACTCGATTTCAAGCACGTGCCGATAGATGCCGGATTCGTCGGGTTGCTCTTCGTCATCCGAGGGGATGGCGGGTTTTACTTCACGACGTTTGAGGCTTAGCAACTTCAGGCGCGAATCCTTATAAATCAGCTGATTCATTAACTGAAACATCTTTTCCGGATCAATCAACTCGATCGTGGTTGCCCGGAGCCGGTCCTCCAGTGCGGCCAAATCCCTGGCAAGCTTAACCAGCTGAACTTCTTTTTCCTGCTGTACACCAGTTGCTATGCTCTGCTGTATATCGCGGATAATGGCACGTGAATTTTCAACATCACGGGCAATACGCTGATTTTCTGTTTGCAAAGCCTCGATTTTCGTCATCCTTGGTGTCGCGTAATTACTCCACCACACGAAGCTGATTACGACGATCAACGAAATAGCGATCAATCCACGTTCACGCAGCGACTGAGCGTCAAACCGCTGCCCATATTGTTTCAGCTTGCTATTCATCGAAATCACCACTGGTAGCAATTTCAAAATCTACTTTCCAGTCGCTGTCCTTGTCCCTGCTCAGCCGGAATAAATCGAATCGGTTACCCTTAAATATCGGTTCGGCGCTAAAACGGTCGAAGTAGCCAGGAACCTCCGTGGCGTTGAGTGCGCTACCCCTGATCTGGACAAAGTTTTCGGCGAAACGAATCCGGTTAAGCCAGATATCATTGACATGCAGGTTCGACAAAGCGACCAGGAAGTCGGAAAAACCCTGCCCCGATCCAAACCGGTTGGCATCGACAAAATTTAACACCCTCTTGCGCGCAGAAATCTGGCGCGCCGTGTTTTCAATCTTAAGGTCGAGTCGGTTATCTTCAAGCAGCTTGGCCAGCTCGGCATTGGCAGTTGCCAGTTCAGCCGTTACCTGGTCCCGTTCCGCCTTGACTACCCGGTTACGTTGCTCGACCTGTTCGAACTCGTGGTGCAACAGGAAGCTCCATATTGCTGCCGCGGCGATCACGAGCAACAATGTCACAGCAACCTGAATCGCGGAAACCCAGAGTTTTTTCTCCTTGAATCGTTCCTGGTAAAGGTTGATTTGCTGAACGATCACGTGGTCAGACCCCGCAACGCAGCACAGTATGCATGGAAGCAGTGAGGTTCGAGCCCAGGACTGCCGAAGGTGATGAAATCGATATCGAAATTGGAAAAATTCTGCAGGTACATCGCCATCTTTTCGGTCGCATTAAGCTGTGGAAATACGCGTAAACTGGTAACCGCACCGATACCGTAAAAACTCTCGAAATAATCCACTGAACGCTGTATCTCGAGCAGCAATGCATTGAAGGTGCTTTCATCTTCACTGGAAGCCAGCTCAAGCTGATCAATACCGATCGGGAATTCGCGCGATACGTAGAGATCAGTGTTGTGATAGACGCTCAGCAAGCCATTGCCGGCGGTCAGTGTCAGCAGCGCCAGGCTTTGCTCCGCACTATGTTGCACGACCTCGAGGTTAGAACGGACCAGTTCGTGAACATCGAGTGTATTCAGCTCCAGGGCCGTAGCCTTGATACTCTCAACGTAGCTGCTTATGACGGCTTCACGGGCTGCGACCACTCCCACCTGTTGCTTTTTGTGCTTGTTTGAAACCGGCATCGGATAACTATCGACCACCGCATTGGTAACGTCATAGTTGATCATGTCCTTTATTTTCCAGGTCACCGCCTGAATCATCTCGGAATCTTCGACTTCGGGCCTCTCGACCTGATAAATATCACAGTCGTCGTTTGCAACCAGGCAATTACAGGGGGTCCTCTGCAGGTTATTTTCGCGCACCCAGTCCTTCAAAGCCTCGACCTGGGCCTCCTGCCCGGCAGCTGCGACGAATTCGCTGCGAATAATGTCACCCGGACTATTCTGTCCGGTCCGCACCTGCGCTACGGCGACTCCATCGTGCTGAAATTCGACTCCGATCTGAGACTCTTTTTTCGATCTGGAAAACAGACCCACGCTTTACTCCGAATGATTTACCAATAAGCTTCAGGACTACCAGGCAAGCCGCACGGGCAGCGTCTCTTCGCAAACAAACACCTTTCGATGCAAAGCACGAAAGGTGTAGACTCCATTCTGATCGAAATTTATCCTAGAGTTTGCTTAAGATAATTACGATAACTTATTGTCATTACTAGGAATATTAACCCAAGATTGGGGTATTTCAAGTTATTAACTAAAATAAATCCCGATATGATGCACATTGTCCTTTTCGAACCTGAAATCCCGCCAAATACCGGTAATATCATGCGCCTGACAGCAAATACTGGATTCCAGTTACATTTGATTGAGCCACTGGGATTTGAACTTGACGATAAACAATTGAGGCGCGCAGGCCTCGACTATCGCGAATGGGCCGACACGAGCCGCTATAGCAGCTACCAGGAATTCATAAACACCTTTAAATTCAATAACCTATATGCATTTAGTACCAAGGCGAGCAAAACCTATAGCGAGGCATCATTCAACCCAGAAGATGCACTATTATTTGGCCCCGAAAGTCGTGGTCTGCCAACGGAAATTCTAGCGTCACTGAGTAGTGACCAAAAATTGCGCATCCCGATGACGACGAACTCGCGCAGTTTGAACCTGTCAAATGCGGTCGCGATCGCCGTCTACGAAGCCTGGAGGCAACAGGGGTTCAAGCGATAGATCAGTTTACTCGCGGCCCTGGGGGCGGTTTTCGAGGTCGCGCACCGCATCGTGGGGATCTTTGCCTTCATAAAGTACGCGGTAGACTTCCTGAATAATCGGCAAGTCGAGGCCTAGCTGCTGCGCCTTGTTATAGATCGCTTTTGCCGCGCGCAGCCCTTCAACGGTTTGACCGACTTCGATCTCGGCCTGCGACACCGCTTTGCCCTTACCCAACGCCAAACCGAAGCGTCGATTGCGGCTCTGGTCATCGGTACAGGTGAGGATAATATCGCCGAGCCCGGCCAATCCCATCATGGTCTCCTGGTGGGCGCCGAGCCGGGTTCCAAGACGCATGATTTCCGAGAGCCCACGCGTCATCAGGGCAGCACGCGTATTGGCACCAAACCCCAGCCCGTCGGCAACCCCGACCGCTATCGCGAGCACGTTCTTCAACGCCCCGCCAAGCTCGACGCCAACGATATCCTCGCTCGTATAAGCACGAAAATGGTGGCCTCGAAGGCGCTCGGCAAAAGCCGCCGTGGTCTGCGCATCATTACCGGCGCAGGCGATTGCCGCTGGCAGCCCCCGTGCTACCTCGGTGGCGAAGGTCGGGCCCGAGATTACGCCATAGCGATGCTGCGGTAGTTCCTGATCGATGACTTCATGCAAAAGCATGCCGGTTTCAATCTCAAACCCTTTACTGGCCCAGAACAGGGCCTGGTCTTCACTTATCAATGGTTTTATTTCTTTCAGCAAGCTACGAAATCCCTTGCTCGGGATTGCAATCAGCAGAAAAGGGGCATTCGTAACAGCGAGTTCGAGCTTTGCAACCGGATCTATATTGTCAGAAAGCCTGAAGCCGGGGAGATAGTCCGTATTTTCGCGCAGCGCCTGCAGACGTTCGATATGAGCGGGCTCGTGACCCCAGAGCCTGACCTGCAATGCGTTGCGTGCTAATTGAATCGCAAGCGCAGTCCCCCAGGATCCTGCACCCAGCACGGCAACGTTTTCAGTCATCGGGCCTAATGCGGCGCGTCGGTTTCGGCCTGCGGTGCCTGCTTTTGCTGCAGGTGCTGCTGATACAGCGCATCAAAGTTAACCGGGGACATCGTGAGTGGAGGAAAGCCTCCGCGTATCGATAAATCCGAAACAGCCTCACGAGCGTAGGGAAACAGGATTGTCATACACTGGCTGCCGAGCAGAAAGTTTTTTTGCTCATCGTCAAATCCAGCAATTTCGAACAAGCCAGCCTGGTGAACCTCGACCAGGAACGCGGTAGTTTCCTCATGCGATACGGTAATGGTAACGCTTAGCACGACTTCGTAAACGTCACCATCGATATGCTTCTGATCGTTAGTCAGATTCATTTCTATTTTCGGATTCCATTTTTTAAAGCTGAACGACTGTGGAGATGTCGGGGATTCAAAGGATGCATCCTTGACGTAGAGTTTCTGGATGCCGAACTGCTTTTTGGGTTCTGATGTTTCGTTCATATGTTATTTTTTACTCACTGGTAAGTGGGCATCCTGCCAGGCCAACAAACCGCCATTCAAGCTGTAAACCTTGTCAAATCCATTCTTGCCAAGTTCCTTGCAGGCGATACCGGCACGTGCACCCGATTTACAATAAACCAGCAGGGTCTTGTTTTTAAATTTCTCCAGTTCATCGACGCGTTTTGCTACTGCGCCAACCGGAATCTGGATCGCCTTGGCGATTTTTCCGCCGACTGTTTCCGAGGGTTCGCGTACATCAAGCACGACGACATCCTCTTTATTCATCAATTGTACCGCAGCGGCCGGGGTAAGGCTCGCAAAGCGCTGGGTTGCTATTTTCATTTCATTGAAAAAAACCAGCGCCAGCAATACAACAAAGGCCATCACCAGATACGGGTGATTCACCGCAAATTCAGAAATTTGAGTTAACATAAAAACAGGAAAAACGAGCCGTTAAAGATAAATATTCAGTCGGCGGTGCAAAACACTTCCTGCATCATTCCAATGAGTCGCAGCGTGCGTTCATCACCGACACGGTAAAAAACCTTGTTCGCATCCTTGCGCGACGACAGTATACCTTTATCCCGTAAAATGGCGAGATGTTGCGAAATATTACTTTGCGAAGTTCCGACATTTTCGACGATTCCCTGCACACAGACTTCACGATTACCAAGCGTACACAGGATTTTCAGCCGCAACGGGTGCGACATGGCCTTGAGCGAGCGCGAAGCAATTTCAATGTCAGCGGCGCGCGCGAGTAGCTGTTCGCCATCAATTGCCGCCAGGGATTCAGTTTTCATTTGCTTAAGCGTATTACCAAACGTTAATATTAGAAAATGATTATGAATAAACATCGAGCCAATGTCTAGATCGCTGCTGGGTAAACTGTTATTGCCGCTACTGCTTGCGTTCCTGGTGTTTAACACGGTATCGATGGCGGACGATAAGTCAGCCCGGGAAAAGCAGCTCAAAACCCTGCTGCGAAAAATTGATAAGCTAAAACAGTCCATCGATGTCAAGGAAGACAACAAGTCGAGCTATACCAAACAACTTAAATCGGTTGAGCGCAAGATTGGCAAGGTCAATCAGCAGATCAGGGCGACGGATAAAAAAATCACTGCTAAAAAGTCTGAACTCAAAGCATTGCGGGCTACGCGTTTGAAGCATCAACGACAGCTTAGCCAGGAGAATGATTACCTCGCTGAACAGGTATACGCGGCGTTTACCCTCGGTCGTCAGGAAAGGGCCAAGCTATTGTTTTCTCAACAGAATCCGCAAGCCTTACAACGCAACCTGGTTTATTACCAGTATTTTTCGAATGCTCGTGTCGCTTTAATCAATGAGGTGCAGCGAAACATCGACAAGATCATCGCCACGGAAGAACTGATTCGTCAGGCACAACTCGACCTGGAGCAGAATCAAAAGTCACTGGGGGCACAGAAAAAGGAGCTGAAAGTAGATCTCGGTAACCGCAAAACGATCGTTAGTTCGCTCGACAAAGAATTAAAGCAGCAGGGCGGGAGCCTTTCCATGCTTCAGGATGAGGCCACGCAATTACAAAACCTGATCAAATCGATCGAGGAAATATTTATCGATGCCCCTGAATCGGAAATTTCACAAAAGGCCTTCGCGGAGTTGAAAGGTAAACTCGCCTGGCCCGTCAAGGGCAAGGTTAAAAAACTTTTTGGTCGGAACAAACCACAATCGGAACTGCGCTGGCAGGGCATCGTGATTGAGGCGCCCAATGGCCGTCAGGTAAAGGCGGTATCGCACGGCAGGATTGCTTTCTCCGACTGGCTTCGCGGCCTCGGCAACCTGGTCATTATTGACCACGGTAATTCGTATTTATCACTTTATGGTCACAATGAGTCACTCTACAAATCGGCCGGTGAATGGGTTGAAGCCGGCGATGTCATCAGTACTATCGGTAATAGTGGCGGACAGAACAAGTCGGGGCTGTATTTCGAGATTCGTAAAAAAGGCAGACCGCAGAATCCCACGGGCTGGTGTAAAGCGAAAAATAAGTTTGCCTCGGGTTGATCCTGATTCGGCTAACAATACGTATAAATCTGAAAATTCCAATATTTTGCCGTAGAATTAGGTTTTACAGGCCCCAACTTTTGAACTGTTTACAACTTATACGGCCTTATCTGGTCTACAATACTTAATCACGACTACGGCCAGCGCGCCCTATCGGAGAATTGAATGTTACAAAATCTGCGAACATCCACCTGGTTTTTGAGTGGAACCTTACTGGGGCTGTCACTGGCGGTGGGCCATAGTGTTTACGCGCTCAAGGACAATGATCAAATCCCGTTCGAGGATTTGCAGGCTTTTACCGAAGTGTTTTCCAAGGTCAAATCGGATTACGTTGAGCCGGTAGACGACCAGAAACTCATTGAAGACGCCATACGCGGCATGCTCAACGGGCTCGATCCACACTCGGCATTTCTCAATACCAGCGAATTCACTGATTTGAAAATCGGCACTACCGGTCAGTTTGGCGGTCTCGGTATCGAGGTTGGTATGGAAAATGGTTTCGTCAAGGTTATTTCTCCCATTGACGACACCCCGGCAGCACGCGCCGGTGTCAAGGCCAGCGACCTGATTATCAAACTCGACGACAAATCGGTTAAGGGCATGACGCTTAACGAGGCCGTTAAAGTTATGCGCGGCAAGCCCAATACTGCGATCGACCTGACCATCGTGCGCGAAGGCGAAGCCAAACCACTGGTCATTACAATAACACGCGAAATTATCCGTGTGAAAAGCGTCAAGAATCGCATGCTCGAACCGGGTTATGGCTATGTGCGGATTACCAATTTCCAGTCACGTACAACAACTGACTTGCTAAAAGCCATTTCCGACCTGCAAAAAGAAGAGCGCCTCAAGGGAATGGTACTCGACCTGCGTAATAATCCAGGTGGTGTTCTCAACGGCGCTGTCGGTGTCTCTGATGCCTTTATCGACAACGGACTGATCGTCTACACGGAAGGGCGTCTCGATGATTCCAGCCATCGTTACCTGGCGACCCCGGGCGACAGTCTCAACGGCGCACCCCTGGTAGTGCTGGTCAACGGCGGTTCGGCTTCGGCCTCTGAAATCGTGGCTGGCGCAATACAGGATCACAAACGCGGCATCATCCTGGGCACCAAATCTTTCGGTAAGGGCTCGGTGCAGACCATCCAGGAATTGCGCAATGGTTCGGCGGTCAAACTGACCACCGCACGTTACTTCACTCCGAACGGACGCTCGATCCAGGCCAAGGGTATTGAACCTGATATCAAGTTAAGCACCCTGAGATTGTCTGCAGAGGATGAGAAGGCCCGCGAAACCTATTCCGAGAGCGACCTCGAAGGGCGTTTGAGCAATCCGAACGGTGAAGTTGATGTCGACGACGAAGAAAAAGACGACAGCGAAGCACTGGCAGAAACCGACTTTCAGTTATACGAAGCGCTCAACCTGCTGAAAGGCCTGATTATTCTGAACCAAATCAGTAGCGGCTAAACCACGCAATGCCTCGAGCCTGGCTGATTCTGTTTCTCGCCTTTGCCACCGGGGCACAGGCTGATCAACGCCCGGTTTTGTCGCTGGTGATCGATGACCTCGGCTACTCGATGGAAAATGGCAGGGCTGCTATCGATCTCGATGGAGATCATACCTACGCCATACTGCCCGGTGCGGTTTATAGCCAGAAACTGGCCCACCATGCGCACAACCTGAACAAGGAGGTCATCCTGCATTTACCGATGCAATCGATCCATTCAAAGGCCGCGCATGAAGCCAATGCCCTCAACGAGGCGATGGATGAGGACGAGTTAACCGCCAACGTGCATTCGTTACTGGCACAAATTCCGTTCATCCGCGGCGTCAATAATCACATGGGCAGCCACCTGACCGCGTTCGATTTTTTCATGCGCCCGGTGATGGACAGCATTCGCGGCTATAACTCTCGCCTGTATTTTCTCGACAGCCGCACTTCGCCCCGCAGTGTCGCTTACGCCCAGGCGCTTGATGCCGGCCTGAATTCGATTACGCGCGATGTCTTCCTCGACAATGAGCCCAATCCGGAGTCGATCCGACTACAGTATAATATCTGGCTAACCCGGGCGCGTGAACGTGGTTCGGCGATCGCGATCGGCCATCCCTATTCGCATACGATTGACGTTTTACGCCAGCACCTGCCTGAAGCAGACCGGGAATTCGAGTTTATGCGGGTATCAAGGTTAATCGAGGAGCGCAAGGTCCGGGGGTATTCCGCAGGTTGGCGTGACCAACTCTCCAGGCTGGAATCCATCAACCAGTAACTACAGCGGCGGCGGCTGAAAACCACCCATAAGTTTTTCGATTTCCTGCGCCAGCGCCAGTGCGATATCCTCGCGCCAGGGCGCGGCAACCAACTGCACGCCAACCGGCAAACCCTCGGCACTCGTTCCGGCACGCACCGACACCCCCGGCCAGCCAAGCAGGTTATGAATCTGGACATACCCCCATTCGTCGAAACTGTCACCGTGTGATGCCTGGTGAGGCCGGGCAATGGCAAAGGAGGTCGGGCACAGGATCGCGTCATAGTCGGCAAAAAATCCCAGCGCACGGCTGCGCGCCTCGTCGACCGCTTCGAGCAACGCCGGATCAACACGATTGGCATTGGCGATGCCTTCCTCGGTCAGGTAGCCATCAAGTTCACGACCATGTTCACGGGTATCATAGCGTTCCAGCAGGCGCTGAATAAAACCGGCATTTGTGGCTTCTCGCAGCTGCGTGGTGAGGTTTACCAGGTGGCGGGTTTCGGGCAGTAATTGTGCTTTGAGATTTAAACCTTGCTGTTGAAGCGCCTGCGCGGTCTCGGCGACCACCCGCTGAATGTCGTCGTGCGGCGACACAATACCATTGTCGGTATACCAGGCGATACGTAATGCCGACAGATCAACATCTTGTGGGTTACGCATGGCTACCGGCACCACCGCGGGATCCCGCCCGTCGGGGCCACAGATTAGCGGCAGTGACAAGGCAAGATCCTCAACATAGCGCGCCATGGGCCCTATCTGGGTTAACGAATCCAGGACTCCACCACCGTAAGGCACGATGTGTCCAGTGCGAGGTGTGCGCCCGGAGGTCGGCTTGATTCCGGTAATACCGCAAAGGTGCGCCGGTTCGCGAATACTGCCGCCGGTATCTGATCCCAATTCCAGCGCCGAGCCACCGCAGGCGATAACAGCAGCCGAACCGCCGCTACTGCCCCCCGGACTGCGCTCAAGATCATATGGATTATTGGTTCTTCCATAGATCAGGTTATTGGTTTCACCGCTAAAGGTAAGCTCGGGTGTATTGGTTTTGCCGAGCAATACCGCGCCCGCGTCACGTAGCCGCGCGACCACCGGTGCGTCTTGAGATGGGATAAACCCCTTACGTCCCATGGTGCCACCCGTCGAGATAATACCCTCGGTATCGAGTGAATCCTTGATCGTGATCGGCACACCGTGCAAAGGTCCTTTGAATTGGCCGCGGGCGGTTTGCCGGTCGAGTTCATCCGCTTCGTTGCGCGCTCGCTCGCCCACGAGCTGCACCACCGCGTTTATTTTGGGATTGACCTGTTCGATGCGCTCGAGACAGGCATCGACAATGTCACGCGAAGACAGCTTACCCGCACGAATTTCGCGTGCGATTCTGCAGGCAGACCAGTAAATAGCATCGGACATGACGCTGATTATCGGTGTCTCAGTCCTGATTATCCAGCCTTGATTTGGCGGTTGGGAAGCGCGTGACAAACTCAACACCGCCCACATCGAGAGGCATGAACACCAGTTTCGAAGAACGCTTGCGATTTTTTACGTCGAGCACCCAGTGCGGCAAAAACGGGTCAGTCGCGTCGGCGTGACTGCTATCCTCTCCAATCTCTAAACCAGAAATCAACTGCGGCTTCTTTGCCGCCTTCGAGCTGATTTCGATACTTGCGATCGGTGCCGAATATGACCACTCATGGCGCTTGCTAACTTGCTCTTCCGATTCCGATTCCGCAAGCTGGCACATCGGCTTGCCATTGATATCGACAATCTCGAGCTGCTCTTTATGAATATCACCATTGATCAGCTTAACGCTAAGCGAAATACAATATTCACGGTTGTCGATATTATTAAACACGATTGAGCCTTCAAAGCCCTTGGTGATCTCATTGACAAAATACAATCCCAGGCCTTTGCCGTGATGCTCGCGGATACGTCGAGACGAAAATCCGAGCTGGTAGATCTTGTCTTTTTCATCATCGTTGATTCTTGGACCGCGATTGTAGACTTCGAAAACAACCTCACCGCCACGTTGTGCCAGGCGTATCGAAACACTGCTGTGTCGATTCCTGTAAGCCTTTTGCTGGGTGTAAAAAATCGCATTGTTGAGCAGGTTTTCGATTAGTAGGACCATGTGGTTTTCATTGCCCAGCATTTCACCATCGGCCTGCAACAGGATCTTGAATTTTTCATCGCTATAGCTGCCGCGCTTCGGCCATTGCTGGTTTAAACCGAGCTGGTCGGGATTTTCAGTGATCGGTAGCAGCGCGCGTCGCAGTGCATGACTCATCATAAAGGTCGGCTGATAGGGAGCGGGTTCGCTACCGGTATCGTTCAGTAACGCCTGGAAATAATGTTCCTCACAGTCGTAAATTTGATTGGCGACATGCAGAGTAATGTTGTCGGTGGTGGATAGATCGAGCAAGTCCCATAGATAAAGCAAGCCGTCTGCGGCTTCACGATATTGCTGATCTTCTCCATCGTCACAGGTAAGCTGGGCGTGCTTAAGCGCCGTCTGAGCCTTGTCATAGCTGATCACGCCATTGTGGCGCACCTCGGAGGCGATGTTCTTGAAGTGTAAAAATTTTTCATCGTATTCGATATATTCGAGCAGGCGTTCACTGATAAACATTTTCAGCTTGTCAGCATGATCGGAATAGGTGCGCGCGCGCGTTCCGAGTTCGCGCTTCGAATCAAACAGTTCGCTGATCTGCTCCTGGTGCTGCCTTAATTGTTCCTTGCAGCGGGCACTTGCTTTGAGAAAGCGCCAGACGTCAAAAGCCATCAATAGCACCAGTACCGCGCCCGCGATCAACAACCTATCCTGCTCGCGCATGGATTCAGGCAGGGGATGCTCGGTGAACAGCGCGGCATTGGCCAACAGAAACTGCCAGGCGACGACCACCAGTGCCGCCAGGGTACTAGGCCATGGGTAATAAATTCGAGCCGGTTTCATTTGTTCTTGTTGCCGGGCGGCTTCCAGAAGTAAGCCCCTTCATCGCCAAAGGTGACAATCCCCTGGCCCTGGTTACATAGCTCACTGAAGCTGGCCGTCCCGTCCTCAACCGCATCGAAAGCCCTTCGTAGCGTCTTGATATGCTGGCGGTAACTGGCATAGGAAAACTTTTCAAGATCCATGTCGAGCCGTTCCGCAATCTGTCCTGCAGTCAGCGGCCTGGGCGACGATTCCATCAGCTCACGCAACAGTTTTCTCGGCGTCGGCGCGAGTGGTCGCTTGGCGTTACTCGGATTCATCAGGCGCTGACCCTTCCAGTAGACATTCCAGGTATTCAAATCGATGGTCAGCTCGCCGCTGGTAATTATATTTAACGTGGTTGATAAATCGGTATCGATCGACGCCTGCCTGAGTACCGCCTTGATACGCCAACACAAAACCTGCTCGACATTATGTTGATGCTTGGCAATAAAATCGGTGGCCGAAAATTGCTCCAGCGCTTCACGCTCGATCTCGGTACCGCTGTGTTCCGACAGGTAAATAATCGGTAAGCTCGGCCACTTCTTGCGTAACGCGTTGGAAACAGAAAAGCCGGCCTGGTCATTGCCGTTCATGCGTGCATCGAGCAGCGCCACATCCGGAGGCGAATCCTTTTCGGTCAACGCGATCTTTTGCCGCGCGGCCTCGGCAAAATTATAAATTGCGAGCGAGTTCGGCTTACCGTCAAAGTCTTCGTTTTCGAGCACGGGAGAAAATTTCTTGATCCAGTGCGATTGATCTTCGACCCAGAAAATAGCCGCCATCAGCGTGTCCAGTAAAGCTTTTTAAGCATAGATTTCAACAATATAGGCGCCTGCAAGGGCTACTGTGTGGCGCCTTAGAATGTGCAATATTTCGAAATAAAACAGTGCCTTGCAGAAATTTATAGCTTTTTTTTCATGTTTTTCACCGATTTTTCACAACGCCTGCCTAAAGTCTTCTTACATTTAGTAAAACTGAGGTTAATCCCATGTTTACGGAAATTATAAAGGCCTGGTCAACCGTTCCCGGAATTACCGCAGCCCTTTGGTATAGCGGGTTTGTTGCGAAGAGGTATGGTTGGAGTATGGGTAGAAAGGCGTTCTTGCTGCACTATTTTACGGCGACACAAAGCCCGAAATTGGAGCATTACACACTTTCGATTGCCGACAATGAATAGCATTCCTGCAAAAGGCATCTATTCTCTATTATTCACGAACATAGATTAAATTAGGAAGCTCACCATGAAGAGTTTTTACTTTTTACCAGAAATGCCTGGTGTTTCAATCGCGGTCTGGATAGCAGCTAGCATGATTTTCCTGTTTTTTGCCAGGGAACCCGTGCATAAAATGATCCAGACTTTTTCTGATGCAACCGCCGGCGGCCTGAGAAAATTGGCCGAATGGACCAAAATTACAGCAGAGGCCATGCGCGAGAAGGACAGAAAAGTTCTACTGGAATCCGGGGTCGCCAAAATTCAGGGCGAAATACTTCAGGAATTCTCCAAAATTGATATGGCAAATACCAAAAGTCTTGCTGGGTATCCCAAATTACAATTAAAACTTGACGAAAACATCAGCCAACTTGAGACCGACTATAACGAATGCGGGCAAGTCACACCTGAAGCACCCGGATGGAGTGAAGTCGTCAAGAGTATCGCCAAGGTAAAGGGTTCGACTTCTGACCGGATTATCGAAGGTATGTTGGGCGAAATTCATAAATCTGCAGTTGAGGGAGAAAAGAAGGCCCTGTCTGAACTTCGCGAGGTTTCTGCAAAACGCCACAAGATACTGGGATCGATGGCACCGATCTGGAAGCGGGTTGAAAAACTGGGCAAAGAGATCAGTAGTCAGGTCGATAAGGTGACGGAAAACAGTCGTAATATTCAAAAGTATATGACTCAGTACGAAAAAATTTCGGCTGCCGAGCCAGAATCGATCGATATGCTCTCCTCGAAGGTGACCAAGCTTTTTATCATCTCACTGATCGTCATCTGTGTGGGCCTTGTTGGCGCTTTTATCAACTTTAACCTGATAGCGCTGCCGATGTCTGAACTGGTACCTGCCGGAGTACGGGTAGCCGGAATGGCGGTATCAGAAATCTCCGCACTGGTCATTGTCGCGTTGGAACTGGTTTTGGGCATATTTCTATTTGAAGCAATAGGAGTAACCCACACCTTTCCTCAGATAGCCAATATGACTCGAGGCAAGCGTAAGATCATATTGTTTGGTTGTCTCTTAGGGCTTTTGTTTCTGTCTTCGGTAGAAGCGTCGCTCGCGATCCTGCGGGAAAACCTGGCCGAAGCCAAGAACGCTCTTGATATCAGCCTGGCCGGGGGATCGGCGACAGTTTCCGATGACATTAACTCAAGAATTACTGTAATTGGACAAGCAATGCTCGGCTTTGTCCTGCCTTGGATACTGGCGGTAATCGCGATACCACTGGAAATGTTTATCGAGGCCAGCCAACATGCCTTCGCCAAGATGTATACCGTATTCATCACGTTGCTTTGCCATCTGGCTAATATGATCGCTTATCTAATCGAGGGATTCTTTAATATATTGGTGCACCTGTTTGACATCTACATCATTATCCCCGTACAGATCGCCAACATGGTTACCGGAAAACGCGTTAGCGCAAGCTAAACTAGGGAATTATTATGGGAAATTTAATAAAGCGAATCCTGCTTGCGGTATCGATGGCAACGGTTGTTTCCGCCTGTACCGACAGTAAAGATTATGAAACATCATTCTGTGCATTGATGGACATATCCGGCACTTACTCCGGTGAGAAGGCAAACGTGGCCAATATCATCAAGGCCGGCATCGTACCCGAAATGATTCCTGGCGATAGCCTGTTCTTTGTCAAGATCGACAGTAACAGCTACGCGGAAGAAAATCTGGTGACAAAACTGACCCTGGATTACAGGCCCACAAAAGCCAACACTCAAAAACTGGCAATTGCAAAAACACTGGACAAATTTGGCAGGGGTAAAGCCAAGTCCCGCCTTACCGATATCAGTGGCGCTTTAATGCTTTGCTCTGATTATCTAAAAGCGACCAAATCCGGTACCCAGGTGATGTTCGTCTTTAGCGATATGAAAGAGGAACTGCCGGCGGGTGTGGTCCGCAATTTTGCCGAGGATGAATTTGACGGCATCGACATCGCGGCCATGAATGTCATCAAGCTCACCGACGACAGCGCCAATCCGGAAGTCTACCGTAAGCGTATTAAAAAATGGAATCAGCGAATTGTTGATTCTGGCGCAAGAAGCTGGAACACGTTGATAGACGCGACCAAGATCCAGGAGTTTATCTATAACATTAAATAATTCTGTTCTAAGTGCCGTGACCTGCAATTAAATCACTCCACGTTTTTCCTCTTGTCTACCCCGCTTCGGCGGGGTTTTTTTTTACCGGGATCAAACCTGTTCCGCTGATCGGATAAACCCATGTAATAAAGAAATGCGCATAAGCTAACACCATGATTCCACTCTTGTACCTGTAGTAACTACAGGCTTTATAATGATGTTAATTACTGGTTTCAATGTAGTGCGAACGATGCAAGACCCTGACGATAGTCATGACCCCGCCCAACTGACTGACCCGGTTTGCGGCATGAAAGTGTCAACCGAAAGCGAATTCTCATTCCAGTTTGACGGCACCGAGTACTTTTTCTGTTGCCAGGGCTGCGCGCAAAAATTTAGCGCACAACCGGTCCAATACCTGAACGGCGAGGCTCAGAAACTAGCCGCAATGGAGGCACCGATTCCTGGAGCGTTATACATCTGTCCTATGGACCCCGAGATCGAGCAAGACCATCCTGGTAGTTGCCCGATCTGTGGCATGGCACTCGAGGTCGCCGGCGCGCCGGTTTTGAATACCCGCACCGAATACACTTGCCCGATGCATCCCGAGATCGTGCAGGATGAGCCCGGTTTGTGTCCCAAATGCGGCATGGCGCTGGAGCCTCGTACTATCGAAGTCGAGGAAAAGAATGAAGAATTAATCGACATGATTCGACGCTTCTGGATCAGCGTCATGCTGGCATTGCCGGTATTCGGCCTTGCCATGGTGGCCGATCTGGCACCGGCTTTATTGCCGGATGGACTGACGATGAAAACGGTGCAATGGATCGAGTTTTTATTTGCCACGCCAGTAGTAATGTGGTGCGGTTGGCCCTTCTTCGTGCGCGGTTGGCAATCGGTGAAGAGCTGGAATCTCAACATGTTTACGCTGATCGGTATCGGTGTCGGCGTGGCCTGGAGTTATAGCGTGGTTGCCTTGCTGTTTCCCGGAATCTACCCGGCAGACATGATGCATGCCGGCGGCACGGTCGCGGTTTACTTCGAGGCAGCAGCAGTGATCACAACCCTGGTACTGCTGGGACAGGTAATGGAATTGCGCGCGCGCAGCCATACCAATGCGGCGATCAAACTGTTGCTTGGGCTGGCCCCGAACACGGCTCGAATTGTGCGCGATGATGGCAGCGAGGAAGACATCCCCATGGATCAGGTCTTGCCCGGCGATATTCTGCGCGTCCGGCCGGGAGAAAAAGTACCGGTCGACGGAGTTGTTACCAGAGGCACCAGCGCGGTCGATGAATCGATGGTCACCGGGGAATCGATACCGGTAGAAAAAAGCGATGGAGATACCCTGATTGGAGCAACCGTGAACGGCACCGGCAGTTTACTGATGCGTGCCGAAAAGGTAGGGGCAGATACGCTGTTGGCTCAGATCGTAACCATGGTTAGCGAAGCTCAGCGTTCGCGTGCACCGATCCAGAAGCTGGCAGATGTCGTGGCGGGGTATTTCGTTCCGACCGTGGTGCTGGTTGCGATCGTGACTATGATTGTCTGGGGCCTGGTCGGACCCGAGCCACGACTCGCCTATGCGATCATTAATGCAGTCGCGGTGCTTATTATTGCCTGTCCCTGTGCGCTCGGGCTGGCCACGCCGATGTCGATCATGGTGGGCATGGGAAAGGGTGCGACGCTCGGGGTATTGATTAAGAACGCCGAGGCACTCGAAATCATGGAGAAAATCGATACCTTAATCGTCGATAAAACCGGCACACTAACCGAGGGCCATCCGCGCCTGGTCTCGATCCATACCTGCAACGACTTCGAGCAAGATACCGTTTTGCGTCTGGCCGCGAGTCTCGAGCGCGCCAGCGAGCATCCACTCGCGGAGGCCATTGTTCAGGGTGCAGAGGAGAAAGGCATTACGCTGACCAACACTGACCAGTTTGAGTCCATTACCGGACAAGGCGTATCCGGAACTGTCGACAAACACCGGGTGGCATTGGGAAATCTTAAGTTGATGCAGACTTTAACGATCGATTTCAAAGACTTAAGCATTGTTGCAGACTCGGCTCGCGCACAGGGGCAGACAGTGATGCAGATTGCAATCGATGGGATCGCCGCTGGTCTTATCGGCGTGGCCGACCCGGTTAAGCAATCCACGCCCGAAGCCATACGCGATCTACACAATGAAGGCGTCAAGATTGTCATGCTGACCGGCGACAACCGTACCACCGCCATGGCGGTCGCTGACCAACTCAAAATTGATCGCGTCGAGGCCGAGGTATCGCCCGATCAGAAGGCTGAAATTGTTAAAAAACTGCAGGCCGAAGGTCATATCGTTGCCATGGCCGGTGACGGCATCAATGACGCCCCGGCACTGGCGCAGGCCCATGTCGGCATCGCCATGGAAAGTGCGGGCGTCACGCTAGTCAAGGGTGACCTGCGGGGTATCGTAAGGGCACGGCGTCTGAGCCGGGCAACCATGCGCAATATTCGTCAGAACCTGTTCTTCGCTTTTGTATATAACTCGTTGGGCGTTCCGGTCGCAGCGGGCGTGTTGTACCCTGTATTCGGCTTGCTGCTTTCTCCAATGATTGCCGCCGCAGCGATGAGTTTCAGTTCGGTGTCAGTTATCAGTAATGCGCTGCGTTTACGTAAAAAAAGGATCTAGAGATATTGCTTTATTTGCAGGCCGCTGGTCGATGCGAAACCACGTTCACGTCTGCGCAGGCACTACAGGCGTTGGAATATGTTTTCAGTTCACTGCTTTTAAGCCGTGCACAGACCGGTGTGTAATCCATGGTGCAGATCTGGGGACGCGGTTCGACGCAAGCCGTCATTCGACCGTCGACAGGTACCGGCTTCGACGGACCAGTAGAGCAGGCGGCCAGTGACAGCAGTATTGATAACAGCAGCGGTCTGCTGAAATCCCGGGGCATTTTATTGAGATTTAATGTAGTCAATGATCTGGTCACGTTCCGATAGCACCAGAAACATGCCAAGATCATCAGCCTGCATGCGGTCGATCGCAAGCTTGACGCCTGCAAGCGGAGATTCAGAAAAATGTATTTTGTTTTCCACCATGCCACTTTGCAGGCAGGCCTGTTTCATAATTTCACTAACCTCACCAGTTGCCCGACCGCGGAGGTAAGATTCAACCTCGACAATCACAACATGGTCCAGCTCAATCGCGCAGACACCGTTGGCGATAGCCGCAATTTCATCATCGGAACGATCTCCGGCGGATCCGAACAAGGCCCACTTTTCACGCGCCGGCATACGCCCTATAGTACTGGTGACCGCTTCGACACTATGCGCATTATGCGCAAAATCAACAATCACCCGGGATCCATTGGCTAGTTTAAAATGGTTTAATCGCCCCGGGTTATCGCGTTCATCACTGTTGAAACGGCACAGCCCCGCGCCGATCTGTTCGGCAGTATAATCCATCGCGCTAGCAACGCCTGTCGCCCCCAGGGCGTTACGGACGTTATGCAGTGCAACTCCATTGAGCGTCATCGGAATATCGTTGATGTTGCAGATTTGTTCCAGGCTGTCACCATCGAAATTAACTATGCTGTCGTCATCGATAAAGCAGCAACGTCCTCGATCGTTGATCTGTTGCTGGATCCGTGGGTTTGATTTATCCAGGCTGAACCAGCATAGATTCCGTTGTGGCTTATCGGCGAGGTAATCCACGATTTGTGCATCATCGGCATTTACCACCAGCACCCCGTTTTCGGCAAGGGCTTTGCTGACGGCAAACTTGGCCTCGGTCAGCGCGGCCAGCGTATTTACTCCGTACTGTCCCAGATGATCGTTGGCAACATTAGTCACCAATGCCGTACGCGCATGTCGCAATGCCAATCCGCGGCGCAGGATGCCCCCGCGCGCAATCTCGAGAAAGGCGACCTCCAGTCTCGGATCGCGTAATAGCAGCCGCGCGCCGCCAGGTCCGGAATAATCGCCCTGATCGAGGATATCATCGCCGACGCGCACAAAATCGGTGGAGGTAACCCCCGACTGTTGCTCGGCCGAACGCGCGATACCGTCGAGCAAGCGCACACTGGTTGATTTGCCATTGGTACCAGTTATCAATGCCACGGGAACGTCATGAATCGAGGCCCAGTTGATCTGCCCGGGTAACGGGATCTGGTCGACCATGAAGCTAGCACTACCGATACCGTGACCGATTGAGACGATGTCATCATCGAACAGTAAATCCACGTCGTGGTCTACGGCCGCAGCCTCGAGCCCGATTAAATCGTTATTCTTTTCGATCTGCATTTGCTCGCGGATGTCATCGAGCAACACTTGCAGCGCTTCGACCTGGATCCCCAGTAACTCGCAGGCACAAAAATACCAGGCTGTTTCGAGCACCATCACCGCGCTGTAGAGCTGGTCGATCGGGGCCCCAAGCAGCAGGTTGAATCCATTTTCAAAACGCCGATGAGTGAGCTCTGGATTCTTCCAGTTCACTTCTGCAAGCACTCTATTAACCTGCCGATACCAGCAGTCGAGCACTGCGTCCTGGTCCATATCCTGGATTAGCACATCGAGAATCGCGCCGGTCTCGCTCCATACCAACGAGGCACCGGTCAGGCGACGGCAGCCATCGACAACTAAACGACTGGAATCAGGGAAGGGGATTTCCATGCTCAGTCCGGATCGATCCTAGTCGGCGTCTTCGGGTTCGCTACTCGCCAGACGCACACCACGCTCATCGATGATCAATTCTTCGTCCTGGTCGAGTACAAAACGTTTTGCCTTTTCAGGCAAGAATACCTTGGTACCTGGAATGGTTTCCTTGGTTTCGCGCTTTTCACTATTGAGGTTAACAATCTGTTTCCAGGTACCAGCCAGGTCATCGGCTGTAATAACCAGAAGATCGCCTTCCTCGGCCGTGTTGAGGGCATGATCGACCGCAGCCTGCTCTTCCGCAATGACCGTAATATTGGCATCGTCGACACCCAGCTCGAGTAAATAACCTCGAACCAGCTGTGGCAACTCGTCATGGCCACGACCACGCCGATTCGAATCAGCCTTGCAGACGAAATGGGTGAATTCCGGCAAACAGGCTTCGCAGGATTCACGGATATCTTCATCGCGACGGTCACCCGGCACCGAAAAAACGATCGTACGTTTCCCCACCGGATCGAGTCGACCGGCCAGCTCCGCCATGGCGCGGAAACCGGCAGGATTGTGCGCGTAATCGAGGATAACCTTGAAGGGATGCTCGTTATAAACGTTGGTCCGCCCCGGGCTCTGGAAGAATGAAGTATCGAAGGTGCGCAGGCCATTACGGATTTCGTCCAGGTCCTTGTCGAAACTGTAGGCCATGGCCGCCGCGAACATCGCGTTTTGCACATTGTGCATGGCCTTGCCCTCAATCGTCGCGGGTATCAGGTGCGTCCACAGAAGCGGCATGTGGGCACCATTGTCGTAGATCGTAATCATGTCGCCATTGATGCCCTTCTCAAGCACCAGGGCTCGGCCATTGGCCCGGATATGCTCACGCACCAACCCATGGGTCGGATCCATGGTCACGTAACACAGGTGCTTGGCGCGGGTATTGTCCGCCATTTTGAGACACAGTTTGTCGTCGGCATTGAGCACCGCGGTATCGTTCGCAACGCGCACCACGGTCTCCTTGACTCGCGCCAGCTGTTCCAGGGTTTCGATGCCGCCCAGGCCCATGTGATCGGCGGTAATATTGATACAGGCGGCAACGTCGCATTCGCTGTAACCCAGGCCCGCTCTCAAAATACCACCGCGTGCCGTTTCCAGCACGGCAAAGTCGATGGTGGGATCGCGCAGTACAATTTTCGCCGATTGCGGGCCGGTCATGTCACCCTTGACGGTTACGCGCCCATCCACCTGGATGCCACCGGTCGAGGTCATACCAACGGTATGACCGCTGGTATTCATAATATGCGTTAGCATTCTCGTGGTCGTGGTTTTACCGTTGGTTCCGGTTATCGCTGCCACTGGAATCCGGCTGGGTGTGCCCGGTGGGTAGAGCATGTCGAGCACCTTGCCGGAGACGTCACGGGATTCACCTTCACTCGGCGCGACGTGCATACGGAATCCGGGCCCGGCATTGACTTCGACAATGGCACCACCGACATCCTTGTAGGAAAGGGTGATATCGTCGGTGATAAAATCGACACCGCCAATATCGAGGCCTACTGCGCGTACCGCGCGCACTGCCATTTCACGGTTATCGGGGTGCACGACGTCGGTTAAATCAATTGCGGTACCACCGGTAGAGAGATTTGCGGTAGAGCGCAGGAAGAATACTTCATCCTTCTTTAACACCGTCTTTTCATCATAACCGGCAGCTTCCATCAAACGTTCCGCCTGGCCGTCGAGTTCGAGTCGGGTGAGTACCTTTTCGTGACCAATGCCACGCCGCGGATCAGCATTGACGATGTCGATCAGTTCCGCGATTGAAAGTTTACCGTCCCCGACGACGTGCCCCGGCACGCGCTTGGCGACCGCGACCAGTTCACCATTGACGACCAGCATGCGATGGTCATAACCAGTGACAAAACTTTCCGCCAGCACAAAGCGCGATCTGCCCTGTCCCTTCGCGGTATGGAAAGCCTCACGCACCTCCTCATCGGTAGTCAGGTTAATGCTGATGCCGCGCCCGTGGTTGGCATCCAGCGGCTTAATGACGACCGGGTAACCCATGCGATTAACGGCGCTGACAGCCTCGTCTTCGCTACTGAACATGGTCTGCTTCGGTACCGGCAAACCCATGTCTCTCAGCAGGCTATGGGTACCTTCCTTGTCGCTCGCCAGCGACGTGGCGATGGTACCGGTATCGCTGGTCACGGTGGCCTGGATACGTTTCTGATACTTGCCGTGCCCGAACTGGACCAGGCTGTAATCATTGAGTCGCAGCCAGGGAATATTGCGCTCCACCGCGGCATCGACCAGCGACTGGGTGCTGGGTCCAAATTCACGGCGTTGAGCGCGGTGAACAAAGTCTTCGAGTTCGTTTTCGAAATTAAAACTTGCGTCGATGGGATGGTCGACCTGCTGTTGCAGATGCTCGGGTAATAAGTGCATTAGCAAGCGTAACGCCAGGTGCCCGGCCTCGGTACCAACATCGCGCTGTTTGTAGGCATAGACCATGTTGTA
Organism: uncultured Gammaproteobacteria bacterium; assembly: GCA_964196225.1. Taxonomy (GTDB): domain Bacteria; phylum Pseudomonadota; class Gammaproteobacteria. Next base: position 70,924 of record CAXMSP010000016.1, read on the forward strand.
CATACCGGTTTCACCAGTGGTACGGGTGCGCCCGAAAGAGACGCCGGAGCCGGCAATATTTTGTATCTCGAGCGCGACATGTTCCATGATATGGCCCATCCAGGTCCCCTCATCCTCGGTCAGGCGGCGAATAAATCCACCCGGCTCGCGATAGGAACATCCATGCTCCGCGAGACTCGGCAACGCCTGCTGCAACCCATCGGTAAACTCCGTACCACATTTGACCGATGGCCAGCCCACCAGCACACCGATATCGAGCACCATGCGGATGACCGGGAAATTGGCGTAGATGCTGGGCCCTACGTAGACGTTGGTTGCGGTAATTTTCATCTGCGACCTCGCGGTTTTTTTGGTGGGTACGGTTTACGCTCGTAGATATCGAAACGACAGCCTTTGGATAATATATGCAACTTGAGATCGAGCAGGCTCAGCGACTCATTTTTCTTGGCCCGATCCATAGATGAGTAGCTTAAGTGTTCAGGGTCGATAATGGTAACGCTACCACTACCCTCGACTTCAAACACCTGGTCCGGTGCAATAAAGATCGCGGTATCTTCATCGATGCCGACGCCCATCATGAACGGGTTATAGGAAACCGCGGTCAACAACCGTCCCAGCCGATCGCGCTGACTGAAATGCTGATCGATAATAACCGCGTTGGTCAGTCCCAAGCCAGGGGCGAGGTTGACACCATCGGCCTGCGGCGACAGACCCATCGAACCGCCGGCAATCATGTGCTCGGGCATAATTGCGGCACCGGCCGAGGTACCGGCAACATGCACGCCAGCCGCATTCAGGCGTCTTATTTTTTGTGCCATCAGGGTACCACCCAAGATTGTTGACAGGCGCAACTGGTTGCCCCCGGTCATAAAAATTCCAGTGGCCCCGTTGAATTGCTCAATATATTCTTCGCGGTCGGCATCGGCGCGTTCGGAAATCGGCAGCGAAATAACCCTGCTGACACCCATCTTGGTAAAAATCTCGATATAACGTTCGCCGGTGTCGGGTAGACTCGATGCGGTCGGAATAATCACGATCTGCGCATTGCGCCCACCGCAAAGTTTTGCGAAACGCCGCAGAACTCGCATCGAACCGGTTCGCTCTTCGGCACCACCAATCGGTATGACATAACCGCGGGTCTGATCTTCTCGATGGGGGGATGGACTCATTAGAATTCTCTTGAATATTATTCTTCAAACAGGCCGGTCAGCAGTTGCGTGGATTTTTTTACATGCCAGGCACCCCTGGCCATTACGCTATCAACTTGATTGTGTTGATCCAGCACCACCAAATCAGCATCGAGCCCCTGGACGATGCGCCCCTTCTGATGCAACCTCAACAGGGTCGCAACATTGCTGGTCATGCAGGGCAGCACCTTGTCTTCAGGCACGCCACTGTCGAGCAAATTTTTTAAACCTTGCGCCATTGCCGAACAACTCGCGAATCCCATTTTAAGCAATTCTCCCTGTGAGTCGAAACTCGGGGCGCAACCGCCACCATCCGAACTGATGGTTAATTTACTTCCGTCGCAGCCCTGGTCCAGGTATCGTACTAGCGCTTCCTCGGCCGACCAACCCTGATCAATCGAGTCTGCCGAGAACGCGGTCAGGTCAACATTGCAACCGTGTCCACTCAACTCGCAGGCCTCTTCAAACAACGCCTTGTTCCGATTCACATGTGTCGGATTGAATACCCGGGGCGGGATTTCGCTGGTTTCGAGACAATCGCGGATCATTGACAGGCCGCGCTCGCCGTCGCCGAGATGGAAATGTACGATACCGGCCTTGCCGGTCATCAAACCGGCAACATGCGCCTCACTGGCCAGGCGCAGAATTTCATCAAGCGTGGGTTGACTCGAGCGATGGTCGCTTATCGCTACCTCGCCGACGCCAATTACCGGTTCCAGATTAACGATATCGCTACGCGCGGACCCGGTCAGGGTGACAACCGGTACATGGTAACCCCCGGTATAACACCAGGCGGAAAGTCCCTCTTCACGCAGCCCCATGACCTGGCTGAGCAGATTCTGCGGTGTGCGCGTGAGATCGTCGGTACCGAGCAGGCCAATCACGCTGGTGACACCGGCGTGGGTTATCTGGCTGAGCGCTAGCGGTGGAACCCGCGTCGATGGCCCTGCTTCACCGCCACCGCCAGTCAGGTGCGTGTGCGCATCGATCAAACCGGGCACCAGCCGCGCGCCATCGAGATCGGTTACCTCAACTTCGAGCGCATCATCCAGTTGCGGTAAATGATCACCGAGATAAGCAATCTTGCCGGCGCAAACCAGAACCTGTTTTAGCCCCAGTGGTTCGGGTGCAAAAACGTTAGCGTTAGTGATCAATTTAAACATGGTTAGATAAGGCCAGTGTTGCCCAGAGGTATGCGGCGTGTTGTTATCGTTATTCGACGGTAACCGACTTGGCAAGGTTGCGCGGTTGATCGACGTCAGTGCCTCGCAATACCGCGACATGATAGCTGAGTAACTGTAAAGGAATCGTCGACAGGATCGGGGTCACCCAATTAGTGTCGCAATCCATCTCGATCACAACATCGTCTGACTCGGTATCGAGATGCGCACCGCGATGCGCAAATACGTAAAGCTTGCCGCCGCGCGCCTTGACCTCCTGCATGTTGGAGTGCAACTTTTCGAGCAGATCGTCATTCGGCGCCACCACGACTACCGGCATGTCGGCATCGACCAGTGCCAGTGGTCCGTGTTTAAGCTCACCGGCCGGGTAGGCCTCGGCATGGATATAGGAAATTTCCTTGAGCTTGAGTGCGCCTTCCATCGCGATGGCGTGATGTTCGCCGCGACCCAGAAACAGCGCATGTTCCTTTTCGACAAAGTCTTCCGCGATAGCTTCGATCTGCGCCTCGAGACCCAGTAATTTTTCGACCTGCGCGGGTAACGCAGTCAACTCGCCGATGATAGCGGCTATGGTGTTATCATCGAGGCGCTTTTGGCGCTTGCCGAGAGCTACCACAAAAAGCAGCATCGCCACCAGTTGCGTCGTGAAAGCCTTGGTCGAAGCAACCCCGATTTCAGGTCCGGCGCGGGTCATCATGACCAGGCTGGACTCACGCACCAGCGACGATTCCGGAGCATTGCAAATGCTTAACGAACCGCAATAATTTTTCGACTCGAGACTGCGCAGTGCCGACAGCGTATCCGCGGTTTCGCCCGACTGCGACAGGGTCACGAACAGCGTGTTTTTGGGAACCACTGCCTTGCGGTAGCGAAATTCGCTTGCAACTTCGACCTGGCAGGGCAAATCCAGCAGCGCTTCAATCCAGTACCTGGCAACAATTCCGGCATGGTAACTGGTACCACAGGCGATTATCTGCACATGCTCGACGCGATCGAAAATGGCATCGGCATCGTAACCAAACACCGCGTCGAGCACGGCTTTGTCGCTAATACGGCCTTCCAGGCATTCGGCGATCGCCCGTCCCTGCTCGTGGATTTCCTTCAGCATGTAATGGCGATAATCGCCCTTGTTGGCCGAGTCGCTATTCAACTCGCTAATCTTGACATCATGATCCCTGGTATTGCCCGCAGCGTCGTACACCTGGTAATCGTTTTTATGCAGAACGACGTAATCACCCTCTTCGAGATAAACAAACCGGTTGGTAACGGGCAATAGCGCGGAGACGTCGGAAGCAACAAAGTTTTCCTTGATGCCGACGCCAACCACCAGTGGATTGCCGCGCCGGCAGGCAACCAGGGTATCGGGATCATCGACGGCGATAATGCCGAGCGCAAAGGCCCCTTCGAGTTCGTCGACTGCTTTCTTAACGGCTACAAACAAATCACCTTTAAAATGACTATCGATTAAATGCGCGACGACTTCACTATCGGTTTCGGAACTGAACTCGTATCCCGCTTTCAACAGGCGCTCACGAATCCCCTTGTAGTTTTCGATGATGCCATTGTGCACAACCGCAACGCGGTCGCTGGAAAAATGGGGATGCGCATTGCTTTCAGAGGGCGCACCATGAGTCGCCCAGCGCGTATGCGCGATGCCGATATGCCCGGGTTGTTCACCCGACATCCTGGCCTCGAGTTCACAGACCTTGCCAAGCGCACGGAACCGCTCTAGCTTATGATCCTCGATTAGCGCCATGCCAGCGGAATCGTAACCCCGGTACTCTAGACGATATAGACCCTCGAGCAGTATTGAGCTCACGTTGCGTTGCGCCAACGCACCCACTATTCCACACATAGCTTAACTATCCTCTTTCTTCTTTACCGGTTTCGACCAGCTGTTCATGGTAACCTGTTTCGCGCGTGACAGGGTAAGCGCGTCGGCAGGGGCATCCTTGGTAATCGTCGAGCCTGCGCCGATGGTTGCGTTTTTTGCAACCGTTACCGGCGCTACCAATTGCGTATCTGAACCGATAAAGACGCCGTCTTCGATGATGGTTTTAAACTTGTTTGCGCCATCGTAGTTGCAGGTGATGGTACCGGCACCAATATTAACCTCACTGCCCATCTCGGTGTCACCGATATAGCTCAGGTGACTAATCTTGCTGCCTTTACCGATCCGTGACTTCTTGGTCTCAACAAAGTTGCCGATTTTAACTTCATCGTTACATTCGGTTCCTGGCCGAATCCGCGCAAACGGACCGATGCTGACATCGCACCCGATCACCGCCTCGTCGATCGACGTCATGGGTTTGATATCGCTGCCGGCGCCGATACTGGTATTTCGAATCACGCAATTGGCACCGATACGCACGTTGTCCCCAAGCGAGACGACGCCTTCAAACACGCAATTAACGTCGATTTCAACATCGGTTCCAACCGTAATCTCGCCTCGAATATCCACGCGCGCCGGATCGTATAGCTTGACGCCCTGCCTCATCAGCAGTTCGGCCTGGTGAGACCGATATATGGCTTCAACAGCTGCCAGTTGCAGTTGGTCATTAATGCCGCTCACCTCGCGTGCATCGGCGCACAAAACCGCACTAACCGATTCACCCATGCCGACTGCAATGTCGACCACGTCGGTCAGGTAGTACTCGCCCTGGGCGTTGTGCTTGTCCAATGATCTGACCAGTTGTTGCAGCTGTTCGCCGCGGATTAACATGATCCCGGAGTAGCATTCATCGATTTCAAGCTGTTCAGAGTTCGCGTCTTTTTGCTCAACAATTGCCTGTACAGATGTATCTTGCTGACGCACGATACGCCCGTATCCGAATGGATTGTCAGGTTTAAAACCCAGAATGCAAACCGCGGCGTCACTTCTCTGTTCGATCATCTGTGACAGCGTTGCCGCGCGAATTAACGGAACATCGCCATACAACACCAACACGTCATTATCCGGCGTTATTGTATCCAGGCATTGTGCCAGGGCATGCCCGGTGCCAAGTTGCTCGAGTTGCTCAACAAAGATCAATCCCTGTCCCTGCATCGCATCTTTCACCTGATCGGCCCCATGGCCGACGACCGTGATTAATTGATCAGGTTCGAGCGCAAGACTGGCATCGACGACATGCTGCAGCAGCGGCTTGTCGGCCAGTTCATGAATCACCTTCGGGCGCGCGGATTTCATGCGCGTTCCCTGACCCGCGGCGAGAATGACAACAGTCAGTGACATAAATGAATACTAGAATAAAATCGGGCGCTTATTGTAATGCAGTGCGGGGTTTTCGTCATTCTCGTAATGGTCGATTATTGCAGATACAACGTCATTCTCTCACGGGCTGGAATCTTCTAATGTGAGCAGGTCGATGATTACGGGGATAAAAAAGGGTTAGCTGGTTATTTCTGGATCCCGGATAGCTGCTGACGCAGCTTCCGGGATGACAGGGATAAAAAAAGGGGCTCGTGCCCCTTATTTTTATCCTTGTCACTTTTTCTTGAGCTTTTTGATCGCCTGGATTTGCGCTGCCAGGGACGCGAGTTCGGCCTTGGCCTTGGCGATATCGAGATCAGACTGCTGATCGGCCAACGCTGCTTCGGCACGTTTCTGGGCTTCGAGCGCCGCCGCCTCGTCGAGATCATCGGCACGAATCGCCGTGTCCGAAAGTACCGTCACCAGGTGCGGCTGGACCTCGAGAATACCGCCCGAGATGAAGAAGAATTCTTCTTTGCCATCGCCCATGTCGAGGCGCACTTCGCCTGGTTTCAGCGGCGATATCAGCGGCGTGTGCCGCGGTGCAATACCCACCTCGCCCATCACCGCCGGTGCATAAACCATGTACGCTTCGCCGGAGAAGATCTGCTCTTCGGCGCTGACGATATCTACCTGGATGGTGTTGGCCATAGCGGTACCTTACAGGGTCTTGGCTTTCTCGGCGACTTCTTCAATGCCGCCAATCATGTAAAACGCTTGCTCCGGGTACTGATCCATTTCGCCTTCGAGGATTTGCTTGAAGCTCGAAATCGTGTCCTTGACCGAAACATACTTGCCGGGGGAACCGGTAAATACTTCAGCAACGAAGAAAGGCTGCGACAGGAAGCGCTGAATCTTGCGCGCACGACTGACCACCAGCTTGTCTTCTTCGGAGAGTTCGTCCATGCCGAGAATCGCGATAATATCTTTCAGTTCCTTGTAGCGCTGCAGCATACCCTGCACACCGCGTGCGGTATCGTAATGCTCGTTACCAACCACGTTCGGATCAAGAATACGCGAGGATGAATCGAGCGGATCAACCGCGGGATAAATACCCAGTTCTGCAACCTGGCGAGACAATACGAGGGTCGCGTCAAGGTGCGCAAAAGTGGTTGCGGGTGATGGGTCGGTCAAATCGTCCGCCGGTACGTATACCGCCTGGAAGGATGTGATCGAACCCGTCTTGGTCGAGGTGATGCGCTCCTGCAGGACACCCATCTCGAGCGCCAGCGTGGGCTGGTAACCAACCGCCGAAGGCATCCGTCCGAGCAGCGCCGATACTTCGGTACCCGCGAGTGTGTAACGGTAGATATTATCGACGAACATCAGTACGTCACGACCTTCATCACGGAAGTGCTCCGCCATGGTCAGACCCGAGAGCGCCACGCGCAGCCGGTTCCCAGGAGGCTCATTCATCTGTCCGTATACCAGTGATACCTTGTCGATAACGCCGCCATCAGTCATTTCGTGGTAAAAGTCGTTACCTTCACGAGTTCGCTCACCGACCCCGGCAAATACCGAGAAGCCCGAGTGCTCGACCGCGATATTACGAATCAGCTCCATCAGGGTTACGGTCTTGCCAACACCCGCACCACCGAACAGGCCGATCTTACCGCCCTTGACGATCGGCATAACCAGGTCGATAACCTTGATGCCGGTCTCGAGGATTTCAGTCGCTGTCGCCTGCTCGTCATAAGTCGGTGGCTTGCGGTGAATCGGCATGCGTTTTTCTTCGCCGATCGGACCTTTTTCATCGATCGGGTTGCCGAGAACATCCATGATGCGTCCCAGGGTCTTTTGCCCTACCGGTACCGTGATCGGCTGCCCGGTATTACTGACTTCGAGTCCGCGGCGCAGGCCTTCGGCAGCACCCATCGCTATGGTGCGTACGACACCGTCGCCGAGCTGCTGCTGCACTTCCAGCGTCAGGCCTTCGGCCTCGGCGATCAAAAGCGCATCGTAAATTTTGGGAACAGCGTCTCGGGGAAATTCTACGTCGACGACCGCGCCGATTACTTCCACGATATTACCTGTGCTCATCTGTTAATCCTCTATCAATACTTAAACTGTTTAAACTGCCGCCGCGCCGCTGACGATTTCGCTGATTTCCTGCGTAATGCTAGCCTGGCGTTCACGGTTGTAAATAAGTTGTAGCTCGTCGATCATGTCGCCCGCGTTGTCAGTAGCGCTCTTCATCGCGATCATGCGCGCTGCCATTTCACAGGCCACATTTTCAACCACGCCCTGATAAACCAGCGACTCGATGTAACGCTCGAGTAAGTTGTCGAGTACTTCCTTCGACCCGGGCTCGTAAATGTAATCCCAGTGATGCTTTAGCTCTTCATCGGGTGCGGGCTCAACCGGCACCAACTGGGTAACGGTCGGTTGCTGGGTCATGGTATTAATAAATTCGTTAGAAATCAGATAGATCGCGTCGACTTCGCCTTTTTCATAACTGCTGAGCAAAACCTGCACAGGACCGATGATCTTGGCGATCTCGGGTCGATCACCAATATGACTGGTCTCGGCGACTACCTTGGCTCCGATTCGTTTAAAGAACCCAAGCGCCTTGGTACCGAAGGTCACCACTTTGATTTCGATGCCCTTGTCATCGAACTCACCAATATGGTTGAGTGCTTTCTTGAACATGTTGGTGTTCAAGCCGCCGCAAAGTCCGCGATCGGTCGATATTGCAATTAAGCCGATACGTTTGATCGGTCTGTCACTCAGGAACGGATGCTTGTACTCGGGGTGCGCGCTTGCTACATGGCTGACCACGTTCGCGATACGTTGCGCGTAAGGACGCGTCGCGAACATCTGGTCCTGTGCACGTCGCATCTTGCTCGCTGCCACCATTTCCATCGCCGCGGTGATCTTTTGAGTGTTTTTAACACTCGCGATCTTGGTCTTTATCTCTTTGCCGCCAGCCATGTTTAAGCTCTCTTAGTAAACGCCATTGGTTTTGAAATCTTCGATCGCCTGCTTGATCTCGGCAGCGATGTCGTCGTTGTAATCGCCGGCCTCGTTGATCTTGTCGAGCATGGCCTGGTTGTTGGAGCGGATATGACCGATCATCGCGTCTTCGAAGGCAACTATCCTGGTGACTTCCACGTCATCGAGAAAACCCTCGTTCGCCGCGTACAGCGAAATCGCCATTTCGGCGACCGACATTGGCGAGTACTGGCGTTGCTTCATCAGTTCGGTAACGCGTTGACCGCGTTCGAGCTGCTTGCGCGTGGCTTCGTCCAGATCGGAGGCAAACTGGGAGAAAGCCGCGAGTTCACGATACTGCGCCAGCGCCAGACGCACACCGCCACCGAGTTTCTTGATGATCGGGGTTTGCGCGGCACCACCAACACGGGAAACCGACAGGCCGGCGTTGATCGCGGGCCGGATACCGGCGTTGAACAGATCCGATTCGAGGAAAATCTGACCGTCGGTGATCGAGATTACGTTGGTCGGTACGAAGGCCGATACGTCACCTCCCTGGGTCTCGATGATTGGCATCGCGGTTAACGAACCGGTCTTGCCCTTGATCTTGCCGTCGCTAATCTTTTCGACGTAGTCCGAGTTGATACGCGCGGCGCGTTCGAGCAGGCGCGAGTGCAGGTAGAAAACGTCACCCGGGTAGGCTTCGCGTCCCGGCGGACGACGCAGCAGCAGCGATACCTGGCGGTAAGCCCAGGCCTGCTTGGTCAGATCGTCATAAATGATCAACGCGTCTTCGCCGCGATCGCGAAAGTATTCACCCATGGTGCAACCGGAATAAGGGGCGATGTATTGCAGCGCCGCGGAATCCGAGGCGTTGGCCGCGACCACGATAGTGTGCTCCATGGCACCGAATTCTTCGAGCTTGCGTACCACGTTGGCGATGGTCGAAGCTTTCTGACCGATACCGACGTAGACACACTTGATGCCAGTACCCTTCTGGTTGATGATCGCGTCGATCGCCACCGCAGACTTACCCGTCTGGCGGTCGCCGATGATCAATTCACGCTGACCGCGGCCGATCGGCACCATCGCGTCGATCGACTTGAGACCGGTCTGCACCGGCTGTGATACCGACTGGCGTGCGATAACGCCAGGTGCTACTTTTTCGATCGGCTCGAACTGCTTGGCGTCGATGGCGCCCTTGCCATCGATGGGCTCGCCCAGCGAGTTGACGACGCGGCCGAGCAACTGCTCGCCCACCGGCACTTCGAGGATACGGCCAGTACATTTGGCAGTATCGCCCTCAGAGATGTGCTCGTAGTCACCGAGGATTACCGAACCCACCGAGTCGCGCTCAAGGTTGAGCGCCATGCCGTAGGTGTTGCCCGGAAATTCGATCATCTCGCCCGACATAACGTCGGCGAGACCGTGAATGCGTGCAATGCCGTCCATCAGGCTGACAATAGTGCCCTCGGTTCTGGCTTCGGCCGCACTTTCAAAGTTCTTGATGCGATCTTTAATAAGTTCGCTAATTTCTGACGGATTAAGTTGCATCGCGTTCTATCCCGTAATCATAAAAATCTGTTATTTGTTGACCGCAAGCGAAAGTTTTTCGATACGGCCACTGGCTGAACCATCGATTACCAGGTCGCCCGCGGTAATCACCGCGCCGGCAATCAGGCTGTCGTCGATATCAGTGGAAATACTAACCTTCTTACCGAGCCGCTTGGCCATGCTGTCGGCGATATTCTGCTGCTGCTCGGCGCTGAGTTCACGCGCGCTGCGGACCTGCACTTCGATTTCGCCTTCAGCTTCCTGTTTCAGGACCGCAAACTGGGCGGCGATCGCCGGCAAGGCTGCGAGCCGGCTATTTTCAGCCAACAGGCGAATGGTATTGTCGAAATCATTATCGCTTTCGAGCCCAGCAGCGGTAACGACTGACAGGAACAATTCACCGAGTTCCCTGGGCAGCACTGCAGGCTGTTCGACAAAGGCCTTCATATCTGCGTCGATGGCTACCGCCGCAGCCAGCGAAAGCCGCTCCTGCCATTGATCCAGCTTGTCTTCACTCTGCGCCAGTTCAAATATGGCCTTGGCGTAGGGTCGGGCAGCAGTTTCGAAATCAGCCATAATCTAGCCCTTAAATCTGCGCGACCAGTTCATCGAGCACTTCGGCATGCACCTTGGCATCGACTTCGCGCTTGAGAATCTGCTCGGCGCCGGCAAGCGCAATCACGGACACCTCTTTGCGCAATTGCTCGCGCGCCGCGGTGACTTGCTGATCGATATCAGCGCTGGCCGCCACCTTGATCTTATCGGCTTCTTCACGCGCGCTACCCTTGGCTTCATCAACTATCTCGTTGGCGCGTTTCTGCGCCTGGTTGATGATTTCCTGTGCCTGCTGCTTGGCATCCTTCAAGCTATCACTGACTTTCGCCTGTGCGTTTTCAAGATCCTGTTGGCCTCGTTGCGCTGCGGCCAGGCCCTCTGAAATACGGGCGTTACGCTCTTCCAGTGCTGCCATGAGTGGTGGCCATATATATTTCATGCAGAACCAGACAAACACGATAAAGGTGATCGTTTGCCCTATCAGAGTTGCATTGAAATTCATATTGCTGTCCTCGCTTTATTAGATGTCAGTTTGGTTGCGCTTAAGCAACTGCGAACATGACATACATAGCCAGACCAACCGCGATCATTGGTACCGCGTCGACCAGACCCATAACGATGAAGAACTGGGTGCGTAACATCGGGATCAGCTCTGGTTGACGCGCAGCACCTTCGAGAAAGCGCCCGCCAAGTACCCCGATACCTACAGCCGCACCGAGTGCGCCCAAGCCCATCATTAAAGCGCCCGCGATATATAACAAGGCTGATTCCATGATTCTCTCCTAGTGATTTAGAGTGTGTTAAATAAAAAGTTTAGTGATCTGTCTGCGATGCCATGTCCAGATATACGATGGTCAGCGTCATAAAAATAAACGCCTGCAAGGTAATAATCAGGATATGGAAAATCGCCCAACCCAGTTGCAAAAATCCACCCGATATACCCAGTATCCAGCCACCGCTGTACATTATCGCTATCAAGATGAATATCATTTCACCGGCGTAGAGATTGCCGAACAAACGTAACGCAAGTGAAACGGGTTTTGCAATTAGGGTGACGCCTTCCAGCACGAGGTTGATCGGCATCATGAATTTGGGAAACGGATGGAAGGCGAGCTCGGCGAAGAAACCGCCGGGTCCTTTCATCTTAATGCTGTAATACAGCACCAGCACGAATACGGATAATGACATGCCAAAGGTCACATTAGGATCGGTACTTGGCACAATCTTCAAATAGGGGATACCAATCAGGCTGGCGAGCCACGGAATATGATCGACCGCGATCAGGTCCATCAGGTTCATCAGGAAAATCCAGACGAATATGGTCAACGCCAGGGGCGCAACCAGCGGATTCTTGCCGCTAAATGAACCGCGCACCGAATCGTCGATGAATTCGATCATCATTTCGATGAAATTCTGCAGGCCGGTCGGGGCATCGGTAGAGGCTTTTTTGGCAGCGCGTCTAAATATCCACAGAAACAAGCAGCCAAGGCCTATTGAAAACGCCATCGAATCGACGTTGATCGACCAGAAACCCATTTCCTTGATCTCGTCCGCACCATGGGCGAAACCCCAGCTACCATCAGCATGCTGCCCATAGACCAGGTTGGTCAAATGGTGCCTGATGTATTCGCTTGAATTTGCGTAGCTGCCAGCCATATTCGATCAATTACCTTTAGTAACAAACGGTGCAAACCAGCCGGATACCTGAATCAATACAAATCCGGCAAACAATACCACAGGATCCCAGGGATAATCCGAGGTGAATGCGAGCACGAGTATCGCGCTCATAATCACCCATTTCCCAATCTCGGATCGGTATGCGTAGCCCAACCACTGCGTCG
>CAXMSP010000017.1:0-22998 GCA_964196225.1 uncultured Gammaproteobacteria bacterium
TCATCAACACGTTCAGGGAACAGGGTGGACTGGTATCGGTTCACTCCCTCGATAAATCCGCTCATGAATCGGCCCTTCGATTGAAAGGTGTATTTTACTATTTAAACAGGAGTTTTCACACAGCCTCGGCCAGAAGCGGACACCCAGGATTTATTCCTTAGTTGTGGGTTCCGGCACGAATTGGGTATTCCCAATTACTGAGGACACAGGTTAATCGTCGGGTCTTCTGTTTTTAAAAAAGCGATTCTCGGGCTTCGTATTTCAGCGATATACGGACATTTAAATAGAACCGAGATCAAAAATTATTATCACCTTACCAGCCGAATATAAATTTTCCATTGGCTCGGGAATGCGTAAGAGAATAAGCTTAAAGACGGAGAATACATGAGGAAAAAACCATGTCATTACGAATAAATGATCAAGCACCGAACTTTCAAGCCGAGACTACTCAAGGAAAAATTGATTTCCATGAATGGATTGGAGATGGGTGGGCAGTATTGTTCTCACACCCCAAAGATTTTACGCCTGTTTGTACAACTGAATTAGCCTACATGGCTAAAATTCAGCCCGAGTTTGAGAAACGTAACACCAAAATCATTGGGTTAAGTATTGATTCGGCGGGTGACCACGATAAATGGCTTCAGGATGTCGTAGACGTTGGCGGTTCGCCCGTTAACTACCCAATTATCGCGGATACAGATCTAAATGTAGCCAAGCTATACAGTATGTTTCCAGCCGACGAAACAGGTACAGCCGAAGGCCGTACCGCCATGACTAATGCTACTGTGCGTTCTGTGTTTGTAATTGGGCCGGATAAAAACATAAAGCTTATGATTACCTATCCCATGACAACAGGCCGTAATTTCGATGAAATCCTTCGTGTGATTGATTCCATGCAACTTACCGCTAAGCACAAAGTTGCCACCCCAGTGAACTGGAAACAGGGTGAAGATGTGATAATCGTTCCGGCTGTAAGTAATGAAGAGGCTGAAAAAATTTACCCAGATGGCTGGGAAACTGTAAAACCTTACCTTAGGAAGGTGAAACAACCAAACTAATACATAACGAAGTAAGCACAGCTGGCCCAATACCGCGAAGTCGCATAATGCACCTCTTTGCGACATCGGTCTGCTGAGCTTCAAGGTTGTCGATCTCGGAAGCCTATTTTCCCCTGACCGGGATCTGCTTTCTCCAAAGGAGACACTGAAAAATTCCTCATCAGAGTCGTCCTTCGGCCAGGAACGGACGCTCTATACTGTCTCAACCCTTGAAGCCAATATCCCAGTGGCTGCCGTCGCAAAACGGTTTGTTTTTCGATGCTCCACAGCGGCATAGCGTAAAGCGGGCCGAAGTCGCTCCGGTACCGAGTTCGTGAGCGGCGAGTTCAATGCCGTTCACGGCGTAGGGCCCATCTTCCATAACCCTTATCCCAGGCGTCGGCTCCTGATTGCTGGACTCAGAGGCTTCGACTGTATAGCTGAGAGCGCCCGACGGGCATTGGTTAACCAGTACAATAATTTCCTCGATGCTGGCGCAGTCCGGGTCGATCCACGGTTCTTCGCCCATTTTGAAAACCGAGCTTAATTGATCGGTACAATAACCGGCATGTGCACAGATACTGCGGTTGTCGTGGATCGTGATACTTGCACCCGCATAACTGATTTGACGATTGTTTTCAGCGTCAGCTTCGTTGCGATCGCTGAAACCGTTTTTACGATGGGTCCCATCGCAGAACGGTTTATTGCCCGAACCACCGCAGCGGCATAGTGCAACCCCGTGAACACTGGAGACAGTTTCGCCATCAGGCCCGGAGACACAGAGCGTAACGGTTGACGAAGCGTCATTTTTTAATAAATAGGGGCCATCCTCGGCGCAGCTAATGATGGGGCTGGTTTTACTCATATCAACTCCTGTTTGTGTTTTTCTTGAAAGCATTGCATTGCATTCAACGATCACACTTCAAGATAACGTTGTGATGCGGCGTAGGATACCGCTAAGTGACGATATAACCCAGTGTCTAACATTAGCTGAAATTGCATCGAGAACCGCGGCAGGTGTTTTTCAAGGGTCGATCTCGGAAGCCCGTTTTTCCCAAACAGGAGTCTGTTTTCTCCAAAGCAGACGCTGAAAAGCTCCCCACCAGGGTCAATCTTCGGCCAGGAGCGGACGCTCAAGGAAACTTTACCCAAATAGTTTTAAACCAGGTAGTTCAGCAAAGTATTGCGAACGGGAATAAAATACGTCTATCAGCTAGTAAACAATCCGTAAGTAGGTATTGGCTAGCGATAATATTTTAATGAACAGATACAAATTCTAAACTGACGAAATCGCCGCCTCTAATTCTGGCATGACGAAATTTAGTTGTGAAGCGGATGCCTCGTCGTAAACTCGTCGGAGCTGTTGAATGGTTTCGTCATTTCTTAGACCTCGGCCATAAGCCGCGAGTGCATAACCAAGTGCAATGAACAGATTGCATCTGGCAAGTGGTTCGCTCGCAGTGAACTCCTGCAGCAAACGGGCATAGCGCTCAACCTCATCCCAGGCTGAAGCCTGTAAGCACGCCAGAATGGCCAATTCGTAGAAATCAATATAATTATGTGCAACACAACCCCCGCTCAGGATTTCTTCCGCCTGTTGCAGCAGGTCGCTTCGCCGTTCATCATCCCTTGCGACCAATGCGTATGCTGCCAGCGCCGTTGGCCCGCGGAATGTCATGCCCGACTCTGACGCTTCCAGAATCTGTACGGATTCACTCGCCAATTCTCTTGCCTGTTCCGGATTACCTTGCATGTGCGCTACCAGGCTGCGAAGGTAGATTACCTCTCCTTCGAGAATCTTCGAGCCCAGATTTTTGGAGATGATCAAAGCGCGATCCAACCAATCCCAGCTCTTTTCGAAATCCCCCATTTCGGCCCACCAGATTCCACCGGTTAATACGTGTAGCTGATTTCTAAGGTCGTGAGTCATCAGGGCCAACTCTGCAGATTCCTCGTACATCGCGTTCCTGGCCTGTTGTTCGTTCCTCCAGTGAGCCATGTAGCCCCGCATCATGAGATTTGGGCCGATCAATCGTCCAAAACCGTTCTGCCGGGCGATCTCGATACATTGACTGAAGTATTGATCCGCAGACATGAAACGTCCACTCATATACTCGGCATCGCCAACCCCGCTCAACGCGCGCGCTTCCAGTTCGAGAGATTCGGCCTCACGAGCGTAGCCAAGCATTGCTTGGCTTGTTTCCAGGCAGGCATCCGCATCGCCCTTGAAAAAGTAAACGCTGGATCGCAAGCGCATGATCTGCGCCAGCTCCAGTTTCAGGTTGTCCGATTTTGCGTTGGCCTCGGCCTGATCGATAACTTCGATTAATTCCTCGTGTGCCGAAATAATGTCCAACCCTTCGGCCAATCCCACTTGTGCTCGACATGACTGCTTTTTATCAACCGCCATCTCAAGTGCCCGTCGGTATGCTTCTACCGACTCTGGCGTAGAACCCAGAATCCTCAGCAGCTCACCTTCCATCCATGTCAGATCGAACCGGTCGTGGCCGAATGCTTTTTCGAGACCCGAGCGCACTAACTGTAGCGATTTCTCGGGTCTGAAATGTTTAAGCTGATCCTCCGCGGCATCGAGGAAGGCGCGCGCCGATGCTTCGTCTTCCGCCTGGTTAAGGTGCTCGGCGTGCAGGATTAAATCCCTGTTCGTATACCATTGTGCTGCGCGCCTATGCCATTCGATGCGTTGAGATTTGAGCAACGATGCGTAAACACCCTCCTGGATTAGCGCATGCGCAAACAGGAACAACGAACCATCAGGGCGTACAAGCTGATGCTTGATTAAGCCCACGCATTCATAACTGTCATCATCGATCATGAAAAGTAGTGTTTCCAGCTGAAAACGTTGGCCGAGTACCGAGGCGGCCCGCAGGGCCTTGTTATCTTTCTCGGGTAACTGGTCCATTCTTGCCAGCACCAGGCTTTTGATCGAGACTGGCACGTCTTCGTTGTCGCCTTTGCCGATGCTGAGCAATAATTGCTCAAGAAATAAAGGGTTACCGGCCGCGCGTTCGATACAACGCTGGGCCATGCTGTCACTGGCGTCGATGAATGTGGACACCAGCCTGGCCGAATCCTCGCGGCGCAATGGATTCAAGTCCCAGGTGACAATCGGTGTTTCACCAATACCGGACCGCCAGGTGCTATCGACAGGATCACCTTCGATTCTGGAGGTCATCACGATGACGACGGGGTACTCCGAGGCAATGGCGGCAAGACTGGACAGGTATTTCAGCGTGATTTGATCGGCCCAGTGCATGTCCTCTACAATGACTACTCTGGGGTTTCGCAGGGTGAGCTGACGCAGCATGTTCTGTAGCGTAAATCGTTTGCCCTCGCTTCGGGTATCGGCATCCATCGCGTCGTACAAGGTTCGATATTCGAGTGGCTGCGGCAGATCCAGCAGGTCATGCAGGTACAAACTCTGATCGGACTGAACGATTCCCTCACTGACTGCGTAATCCAGGGCTTGTTTGCGTTCCTGTTTGCCGCTACTGGATGATATGCCTAATAAACTCCGGACCAGCGCTGGAACGGCCTCCTGACCTTTACCTGTACCAAAATCCAGCACCAGCACCTTGTGGCACTGGTAGCCATTTTGCCGGGCGATCGTCGATATCTCCTGCACGAGACGTGATTTGCCGATGCCGGCTTCTCCACGAACGAACACAATCTGCCCGAGACCGCTTTCGCGGCATTCGTCGAGCAAGCCGCGGACCTGCGCCAGTTCCGAACCACGACCCACTATGGGGCTTTCGCTCGCTCCTTCAAATGGATCAGTGGCTGACCTCAGTCCGGCTAATTCAAAAGTGATCAAGGGCTGGGTAAAACCTTTGACCTCGATAGCAGGCTGCTCAACGGCCTCAATCAAACTACCGGCGAGTGCATGCGTCTGCTCAGTTATCAGGATTCTACCGGCCCCGGCTGCCTGCTCCATTCTTGCCGCCAGCGGAACCGTTGGGCCGGAAGCATCGTACTCCGGTTTCACCGGATCATCGCCGACTTCCAGGACTAGAACTTCGCCTGAGTTCAGGCCAACCCTGATCTGGATGACGGAATCGTGATCGATTTTTAAATCATGCTCATAGCTCTCTATACGAGCTTGCATGTCCAGAGCTGCCCGACAGGCTTCCAGGGCGTGACGTTCACTTGCAACGGGTGCGCCGAACATGGCCATGATGCCATCGCCCATGAAACGGCAGACAGTACCCCGATTGAGCTCAACCGCCTTACACATGAGTTGGGTGGTGCAATAAAGCAATTCGTGCGCTTCCTCGGCATCCAGTGTTTCGGTGAGATGGGTTGAACCGACAACATCGGCAAAGAGCATGGTTACCGGCTTACGTTCACCAGGTGTACGCGACCATGCTGCAGTGTCTTCATCTGACAGGGGAGATGACTCGGCTTCTTTCGCGGGTGTAACTTTGGTGTCGGAAGCAATCGTTGCCTGATCTTCACTGAGGGCTGTGACTGCCTTCAGGACACGTAAGCGGTGCCCCGCTATGCTAACTCCGATATCCTTCAATGTTTCCTGGTCGAGTTCAGGCAAAAGCTCCCAGTCAATGGCGTTTTCCTCAAAGATGGTCGAATATTGACCAAGTCCGAGATCATTCAACCATGTTGTGACCTTTTCTGACATTTTTAGTTACCGCCTCTCCTCCGGAAACAGTATACCGAGCATCGAATTGAAAGTCCGTTATGGGTCGGAAGCCGCCGCTGGTAATCGGATTCTGAGCGTCTGCTTTGGCGAAATTATTGTTGATGGATACGGCTAAATCCGAAATTTAAGAATTTTCCCCCGAATAACCAGGCGATTTCTCCAAAGGAGACGCTCAAAACTAAAAGTTAAGTAGCAACCTTCGGCCAGGAGCCGACACTCAGAATTTAATCCTTAGCTTCTGCTTCCGGCACATAGCGGACTAACGTAAACTCAGATGTATAACACCGAAATCGTCGATTTATACAGATTCCGCCTATTTCTGGTAAATTACAGATTCTGTCTATATCAGCGTTGCACCATTGATGAGAGAGTGAGTGGACATAGAGATACTCATTGAAGAGATCATAGAGTCTGACGACAACAAGAATGAGAGCCAATTTTTTAAAGCTCTCTTAGGTTACTGGGTTTATTTCTATTTTCATGAAACAAAAGGTAAGGATACTAAGCCTGGAAAAGGAAACGTTGATGTCGTTATATTCACAGGCAAAGATAATCCAATAAACGTACCAATGGTTGAAAACGAGTCTGGTCGTAATGGTGTCGTCTATACAAATTCCGACCTGGCACTAAGCATGGCGCAATTCAACTGTAAAATTGGTAAAATGAGAGGCATATATGCATTTGAAATGTTCTATGCAGTTAAGGAGTTTGGTGGTTTATATATTCAGGCCAATTATGGCCATATCCATTTAAATAAAGCAAAAGTTGCCGAGGTGATGGGGAAAAATGCATAACAAGCCGTTGCCCTCGGATTTGCAAGCCACTTCGCGCCTTCCAAACCGGTGAACGCGGCGTTATATGGCGGCTATGGGCTGTGATTTCATTCGGTCGACGCAACACTTTATTCTTAGATGATTTATTTTCCAGCCAACTCTCTTACGTGGGCCTCAACCGACCGCGCTAAAGCGTCCAAGTTATAACCGCCTTCCAGCACGGATACCAGCCTTCTGTTAGCAAATCTTTGCGCGATATCGTTGACAATCTGAGTGAGTTCTCGATACCCGGCTTCAGTGAGCTTTAACCCAGCTAGAGGATCATCGCGATGAGCATCAAAACCAGCGGAGATGAAAACAAACTGGGGGCGAAACGCCTCCGCCGCCGGAACCAGCTTATCTTTATAAGCCTGTATAGCTTCCGCATCGCCTGATCCGACCGGCAAGGGTACGTTCAGGGTTCCACCGACACCCGCACCGGAGCCGGTCTCAGTACTAGCGCCGGTGCCCGGATAGTACGGCCACTGATGGGTGCTGAAATAAAATACGGAAGGATCGGCATAGAAAATGTCTTGCGTGCCATTGCCGTGGTGCACATCCCAATCGACGATAAGTACTCGCTTTAGCTTGTACTCCTCCTGAACATAGCGCACCGCGACTGCCACATTATTAATCAGGCAAAAACCCGAGCCACGGTTCGCGAACGCATGATGACCAGGCGGGCGAAGGGCAACAAAGGCATTATCGATCCTTCCCGCCATGATGGCATCCACCGCTTTAAGCACACCGCCCGCTGCGAGCTTCGCCACCCGGAAGCTTTCCTTAGAAAGGACGGTATCTTGGTCCAGATACGATCGCGCCTGGTTCGCCGCTTGCTCTAATCGCTGCAAGTACTCTTCTGTGTGCACCTCGCGCAACCATTTTTTTTCTGCGGGCTCCGGGGCTATATTGATCAGGACATCGAGTAGACCCTGACGCTTCAATTGCGACATGATTGCTTCAAGCCTTGCAGGCCCTTCAGGATGGCTCATTCCAGGATCATGCAAGAGATAATCAGGATGATAAACAATTCCGGTTGTCATGGCGCCAGCATAGCAAGGCAATGTGATAACCCAAAGAAACAAAGTCAGAGTTACTGCTATCGCATTCATGTTTTATCCGAGAACCTTAACCAGACCGAGTTGATGATACACCTACTGCAGGTGACAGTGAATTTCTTAAGCTGCGTGGTATTCATCGATTAGGTCATGTCATAATCATCAATAATCTCATTAAAATAATTAGGTGGCTCTAATGGCCGGCGACGAAAAAGTAAACGATGGTTGTATGTGTTGCTTCGACCAGTTGAGGTGGCAAACCAATGACCCCTCTGGGCACAAAGCAGCCTTTAATATTTCAGCTTCAAGTGTCCGCTTTGGGTCGTTTTCTGCCGCTCGTCGAAGATTTCCCAGCGTCCGCTTTTCTAGATTCGACGATTTCCCAGTTAATTTTTTTATTTCAGTGCCAATCTATATAAACTATGCAAAGTGGACTGGCACAGAATTGCTAACACTCTTTTAAAGCTGCGAAATAAGACACTAAATTGGGGGCAACTGGTGTTCGTAAAAATACATAACACTAATAATTTCAATCACTTGAAAGAGTTATTTGGTAGTCGCCGTCTCCACCAAATAAACAGCCCCCGTACGTAAGTGCGGGGGTTTTTTATTGGTGTAGTGGGTCCTGAATTATTCAATTATCGTTTTTCGTCCAGTCCAGGCACCATTACGATCCACACCAATTTCATCGTCGAATACCGGCAAAGTTTCCCGATTAACTCTATCTCGAAAAGACGCTACAATTCGCCAACAACTCGAAGCAGATCAGGGCTCGGAAAAAACCTGTTACTGAGAACCCTGACCCAATTGGCACGCGAATGTCGCATCCAGCCTCTGGGTATGGCACAGAGGATCTTGCCCGTTATTGAGGATCGTCGCGTCAAATGGGGTATTCGACTCTCATCGTTAATTTTAAAGACGGCCTCGGAATAAGATCGATTAGTCGTTACTTTAAATTACTGCTGGCGATCTGGTTGATCAGGCGTGGTTTTTTGCATAGGTAATATTGAATGAATCTAGATGTTCATGTAGTAAGGGAGAAAGCGTTAACCATTTTGGTTACGTCGTTTTTTGTACTGTTCGTGGTGATGCTGCCACGTTATACCGATACTGCCAAAACCTGGTTTATGCTGCTATGCCTGACGGCTCTCGGCTATTTCGTATTAAATTTCAAACTGGTTAGAGATACCAGTTTTCTAGAGCGCATTTTGTTTGCCGCCATTATTTTCAACTTTCTGTGGATTGCCTTTAGTTTTTATGCCAACGGGGAACCCGCTAGCGGCGCATCCTTTGTGTGGGGACGCCATTTTTACTTCCTTTTCCTCATCCCACTTTTCTTCATGTTCAGAAAAGTGGAGATCCCCGACAGGATAATTATTCTTGCCTTCCTTGCTAGTGTCTTTGTTTCGCTAATCGACATCCTGATTGATCTTTTTCAGGGAGTTGACCACAGGTTACAGGGTATGAATCCGAACGCGTTCGGGCCCATTCAGCTCTGCCTTTCCGGTATTTTGTTGTTTTACTTTATTGAAAAACCCGGAACCTTATTGCGCTGGCTGGCCCTGGCAGGTTTTATCCTCGGAATTGCCAACGTGGTTTTCAGCAAATCCCGCAGCACCTGGATGACCCTAGCGGTGTTGGGAGTCCTGTTTGCCATTTACCTGGCCCGGTCCCAGGCAGTCTGGAAAAAAATAACCCTGGTGGTTGTTATCCTGTCGCTGATTTCCGGTTCCTATCTGCTACCAATCGTTAAGTCACGCATAGATCAAGGTATCGAAAGTATCAACAACTACTTTGCCACCGACGATTACCGTGATCCCGCTCGAGCAATCGCGCTTGGATTGCGCTTCGAGCTATGGAAAACCGGGTGGTATATGTTTCTCGAAAATCCGTTGCTGGGCGTCGGTGTCGGCGCCTTTAAGCCCCTGGCTCAGGCTAATTCGGAACGTTACCAGGTTAATGAAGCAGTACATCGCTTTAAGTACGTGCATAACCAGTATCTTGCGGCACTTGCAACGCGCGGGGTTCCGGGATTGATTTTGTTCCTGTTGATAATAGGTCTGCCGGTTTACATTGCAATGTCGCAAAAGGCGTTTGATCGCGAATCTGAAGTTCCACATCTTGCGATTGTTTTTGTATGCATGACTTACATCATTGGATGCTTCGCCGAGGATCACTTCGAAGGCAAATCGGCCACGATGTTCGTCGCCGTTTTACTAGCGTTGCTATTGGCCAGGATTAGCGCTGGCAAACCAAAGCAAGATTCAGACAGCCATCTATGACGACCGCTTACCTCAGCGATAACGGTATCATGGTGTCGATGGTTGTTCCTATATTCAACGTCTCCAGTTATATCGAGGAAGGCCTGGAGAGCATTGCTAATCAGGACTTCAAACACGCATACGAAGTGATTCTGGTCGACGATTGCTCAACCGACGGTAGCCTTGAAATATGCCAGCGATACGTGAGTAACTACCCTGACAAGTTCACTCTCATAAAAAGTAAAACCAATGCCGGAGTTAGTTCTGCAAGGAACCTTGGATTAGGGCAGGCACAGGGACGCTACCTGATGTTTTTCGATCCTGACGATGTACTTCCTCCAACATCAATCTCAAGCCTGTTCGATACCGCCGAGCAATACAAAGCAGACATTGTGAAAGGCAATCTCATCCTCTTCGATGACAATGGCAGGCGTCCCGCTCCCGACGATGTAAAAAAGATAACTCTGATACCTGGTGAGGATGTCCTAACCGCTCTTTACCGACACAGCCGGATACGAGGTCACATTGGTGGTAAATTATTTAAGCGGGATGTGCTCGGTAATCTGCGATTTCCCGACGGGGTTCGTATGGCACAGGATCTACTGTATTTCAGCGAAATGTTTTCATTAGCCCGGTCGTTGGTGTTGCTTAACCAGGAGGTCTATTTCTATCGAAAACATCAAACCGGATCCACTGGCCGCAAATATGAAAGGGGTTCATATATCGACTGGCTCTGCGCCGTCGAGGATTCGGGTAAATTTGCTGTCAGCAACGAACAGAAATGTGCACACAAGGATTTATTGTTGCGCACCATGACCCAGATCGCTCGCGAATGTCGCGAGATTCCGCCGCTCCTTGCCAAAAAGGTACTGCAGACAATAGAACAGAAATGCCAGCAATGGGATCTGCGACTATTTCGTCTTTTGACTCGCGACAGGCTTGGCCTGCGCGGCATAAGTCGCTATATTAAATTGCAATTGGCAATTAAACAGATACGGCGCAACCTGTCCGATTCCTGATCCTGTAAATTCTGGCCTTGATCATTACTCCGACACAGGAATGAGTAAACCATCTTGACTTCAACTGTTGCAATTTTTCGCAAGCGCCTGCTCTCGTACTCGGAAACGTTTATAGCTGATCAGGGTAAACTGCTGCCCAGCTACAAACCGGTTTTCTGCGGGTATCAAAAAGATAGCTCTGGGTTTGATTTGCTGGCGGGATCAACTCAAATCTTGCTGAGCGAGTACAGCAAAGTAACTTCACTCTCCAAACTTTTGTTTCGTCTTGGATTTGGCGGAGGCAATGCCTGGATAAAAGCTATCGGCATGCAAACCCCGGCCCTGATTCACGCGCATTTTTTCAGCGACGGCCTCGATGCGGCAATTCTGAGTGAAAAGCTCGATCTTCCCCTGGTCACCACGGTCCACGGACACGATATTACCAAGTACGAAAATGCAGTTTCACAGAATCCTGTTAACCGGCGATTTTTTGAAAAAGTCGAGCGGGTAATCGCCGTATCAGATTTTATTGCGCGACAGGCACTGGCCAAAGGATGTCCCGAGCACAAGCTGGTTCAACACTATATCGGTATTGATCTCGACAAGTTCACTCAATCCAGGCATGAAACCGACCGGCCTTCACTGCTTTTCGTTGGCCGCCTGGTCGAGAAAAAAGGCTGTACCTACTTATTACAGGCACTTGAGCAATTGAAAACGAATTACCCGGACCTTAGCCTGACTATCATCGGAGAAGGCGAGCTAAAAGCGTCGCTACAGCAGGAAGTTACAGCCCGGCATTTAAATGTCGAGTTCATCGGTAGCGCCAGCGCGGCAGAAGTTCGTGAGCAGCTGGCGAAATGCTGGCTATTTGTCGCCCCAAGTATCACCGCGACCAGTGGTGATGCCGAAGGCCTTGGCATGGTATTTCTCGAAGCCCAGGCCCTGCAAACCCCGGTCGTCAGCTTTCGCAGCGGCGGGCTGGTCGAAGCGGTTGAAGAGGGAACCACGGCGCTGCTAAGCGAGGAAAAAGATGTTGCGGGACTGGCAGATAACATCGCAAGTTTGCTGGAAAATTCCACCCTGCGCCACAATATGGGTATTGAGGGGCGCAAGCGGGTCGAAAATCATTTCGATATCCGTAAACAATGCGCCAAACTGGAACTAATCTACGACGAGCTCTGCTGATGTTTGCGTCAGTAATTTTTACGACCTATAACCATCCAAAGTGGCTGGAAAAAACCCTGTGGGGTTTTTCTATGCAGTCCTACCGCGATTTTGAAATTATCGTCGCCGACGATGGTTCCGGGCAGGAAACCCGTGATGTAATCGAGTCGCTGAAACCTCAAATCGATATTCCGATTCAGCATATCTGGCAGGAAGATGATGGGTTTCAGAAATGCAGGATACTGAACAAGGCTATCGTCGCGAGCCAGGGAGAGTACCTGATCTTTACCGACGGCGATTGCATCCCCCACCCTGATTTTGTTAAAAACCATGTCGAACTGGCGCGAGAAAATACGCTGCTGTCAGGCGGATATTTCAAGTTACCGCTTGAGGTATCGAGGGCGATTACCAGGCAGGACATTCTCGATGAAAAATGCACGCGCCCAGGCTGGCTGTTAAAGCACGATGTTCCCTTTACGCCAAAAATTGCCAAGCTTTTTTCTCATCCGACCGTGGGCGCGATTCTGGATGCGCTAACCATTACCCGTGCCACCTGGAATGGACACAGCTCATCGACCTGGAAAAAGCACATTCTTGCCACCAATGGCTTCGATGAGCGGATGCAATATGGAGGGCAGGATCGGGAATTTGGCGAGCGCCTGATGAACATGGGCATTAAAGCCCGCCAGGTACGCTATCGCTGCAGTTGCGTGCACCTGGACCACGGACGCGGATATGCGAGCCCCGAGTCGATCGCCAGGAATCGCAGTATTCGCCAGCATACGCATGCAAATAAAATTACCCGCACCGACCATGGTATTAGCACGAGCCAGCAACAAGCTGTCGCGTCATTCTGATCCATGCCGGTAACAGAACTGAATCAGCAACAAATCGATGAACTACGTTCTATGCTCATCTCGAGCCAACAGGCGCTCGAAGAACAGATGCTCAGCACTGGTTCGTCTACCAAACCGGTGACGCTTGACCAACAATCGGTTGGTCGGGTTTCACGTATCGATGCCATTCAGCAGCAGCAAATGGCGATCGCTAATCAACAGCAGGCTGACCAATTACTTAAACGCATCGAGCTGGCGTTGCTGCGAATAAACAGTGGGGAATATGGGACATGCTTGCAATGCGAGGAACCGATCGCATTCGCGCGGCTGCAGGCGCAACCCTATGCCAACCTGTGCATCGACTGCCAATCGGCTAGTGAAAATCCCTAGAACCACCATTCGTACTCGTACCGACGCACTCCGTCCATAATCGTATCGAGATCACCACCGGAGTGAGAGCAAAGGTATCGGTCCTGGTAGCTAACTGAAACGGTTATCCTGTTTTTCGATATGCCGTATCGAGCGTTTTCGGGGTGGCGTTATTTGCGCGCATTATTTCGTCTGAGTAATTTTGCAGTCTGCCAATAAAACGCCGCCAGCGCCGATTTATCTTGCGACGCGCAAAATAGGCGATGTTATCGAGCCAGTTGATCGCGGTATGATTGCCGAGGCCATCTATGACGACCAGACGTGCCTGCTGCGGCGATGTTTTCTGGAATAGAATATTATAACGTCCCATGTCGACACTGAAGACGACCAGGTTATCAAGCAAATATTGCCTGAGCTCATCGAGGTAGGGCAAAAATTCAGCTACCGGATATCCCTGTTCGAAATGCCACCACAGGGATTTGGATACGGCACCATCGAAGTCTGCGATCAGATCGACAACAAAGCCGTCGCCCAGGTTGGTCTGTGTCATTCCGTAATAGCGGGGAATATGCTCAAAGTTATCCATCTTGCGACGGGATAAATTTTCATAAAGCTCAAGCTCACGCCGTGTTTGCTTGTCGCTCTCCCCTTTCTGAATCTTGACAACCTTAGCTGCATCCGCGGGATGGCGATAGCAGATACGTTCCTGCCCGACGCCGATTGGCTCACTGGTAATTTCAAGTATCTGCTGATTCATTATGCCTAAAAAGATATCACGAATTGGCGTGGCTGGCTGTACCCGTATACGGCTTTATAATATGCTCTGGTGATGCCACTGACTGACCAGGAAATTGATACCTATCACCGGGATGGCCTGGTGATCCCGTCGCAGCATCGTGTTCCCGAAGTGACGCTCGCACGGATCAACAAGCTTTACCTGAATCTACTCGAAGACAACAAGGGCAATCCAGATTTTTCCGCGGACTTTATCCTTGGCCCCCATCTCGACGCTACCGGTACCTACGGCGTCAAGGGTGATCCCGAATGGCTAGAGTTCACACGTATTCCGGAGATTCTGGATATGGTCGAACAGTTGATTGCCGGCGATTTTATTTTATGGGGCGTCACGATATTTGGCAAACCCGCATTTAACGGAAAGGCAACACCATGGCACCAGGATGGCGATTATTACCCAATCGAACCACTGGAAACGCTAACCGTATGGATTTCACTCGATGGATCCACACCGGAACAGGGTTGCATGAAATTTATCCCGGGATCACACCGCGAGCGCAAGATCTACTCGCATCACTTCGAGCACCGCGACGACTATACGCTGGCACAGGTTATCGACGAAGACCAGGTCGATATGAGCCTCGAACGTAATATCGTGCTCGAGCCGGGGCAGATATCTCTGCACGATGTCTACCTGGTCCACGGCTCGGATTCGAATCACTCGGATAAGCGTCGCATGGGACTGGTTTTACGCATCATGCCAGCAACCAGTTTCTATAATCACAATAGTGGCAAGAACAAGGAAGAGGCTGGCTCTCCACATGGCTATTCCAACCGGGCGCTGTTTCTACTGCGCGGCGAAGACAAGACGGGACGTAACGACTTTTCCCGGGGACATGAATCATAATGCAAACAATTGGTTTTATCGGCGTAGGAGCACTAGCACTTTACACCATCAAAGGAGTTCGGAGTGGCGGCTACCAGGGACCCATCCTGCTGAGTCCGCGAAATCGCGAAAAAGCCGAGCATCTGGCTATCAATTACGACTGCGAAGTCCAGCCCGATAACCAGTCCGTGGTTTCAAATAGCGACTATATCGTCATTGCGACACGCCCCGCCGATTGCCTGGAAACGCTAGGCAGTCTCGAATTCAACCCTAACCAGACTCTAATCAGTGTAGTTGCCGGCATCGAGATCGAAAAACTGCGCAGCGCAGTTCCGGCAGGGCTCGAAATCGTGCGCGCGATGCCGGTCAGTAGCGCCGAGGCTATCGCCAGCCCTACCCTGATCTATCCAGACAACGCTTTTGTGAGTGAATTTTTTAATTGTTGCGGCACTTCAATCGTGACCGAAAATGAGGCCTACTTTAACCAGGGCAGCGTGCTCGCCTGCGTTTATTGCTGGTTTTTCTCGCTCTACCAGGAATTAATCCAGGCGACCCAGGGACCCGAATTGCCGGCGGAACTAAGCGCGCAACTGGTCATGGGTATGGCCAAGGGAGCGGCAGAACTAGCCCTGGCCAGTAAAGAAACTTCACCCGCAGAAATTGCCAGCGGCATCGCAACCGAGGGGACTTTTTCGAAACTCGGGCTCGATTTGCTCGAACAACAAGCCGCTTTTGAGCCCTGGCGCGAAGCCTGCAAATTATTGCAGAAACAGCTAGCCGCAAGTGACTAATCCCGGGTAGGTGAACCCCGCCAGATTAAATATTTCCAGAATTTCACCGACATCAGGAATATACTCATTACTTGAGGCCGAAATCATGCAAAACAGGCTCATGCAACAGTTAAAGTTCAATCGCTGGCACGAACGGCAGCTTTTTTTCAGTTTTGCCTGGTTGCTAAGCTGCCTGATGTGCGGCTTCCTGTTCGTCGCCATTATCGAATTTGTTGGTGTCAATTTCTCCGGTATCTTTTCTATCCTGTCGATTTTATTGCTGTACCTGATTGGAATAGCGATTATCGAGTTATTCCGGCGCTTCTGGATGCGGTTTTCGTATGCCCAACTGTGTGCAAACTCGGCCACCTGCAATTCCTGTGGAACCTATGGCTCCTTCGAGGTTCGCGTTGGAGCACGCCCCATTTACGCACGCTGCCAGAAATGCGATCACCAATGGGTGATCGGTCAGCAGAAGGACCGGGACTGATCCGAAGAGTGCTTAGAATTTGACCTGCCCGCAAGGCTGGTTTTTAATGGGTTCGGTAATTTAACCGGTAACCGCTAATGCCCTC
This sequence comes from uncultured Gammaproteobacteria bacterium, assembly GCA_964196225.1. Taxonomy (GTDB): domain Bacteria; phylum Pseudomonadota; class Gammaproteobacteria. Next base: position 16,177 of record CAXMSP010000017.1, read on the forward strand.
CAAAGACACCTGTATTTATCTTGGCCAGGCCCTCGCCGACTACGGCTTCAAGGATGGCCATCCATTCGGGCCACAACGCCATGACGTCTTTCAGGCAGAGTTGATCAGGATCGGCCTGGATAAGCAACTCGCTATTCAGACCCCGGTATCGGCGAGCAGCGACCGTATTCACCTGTTTCACACCAGCGACTATATCGAAAAGGTGCGTGATTACTCGGTCAGCGGGCACGGTTACCTGGATGGCGGCGACACCCCCTCTTTTGTCGGCATGTTCGAAGCTGCAAGTCACGTCGCCGGTTCGGTCACCGACGCAATCGATCGCATTATGAAAGGCGAGTTTCGACGTGCGTTTTCCCCGATTGCAGGCTTACACCACGCCCGCCGCCATGTTGCGGCCGGGTTCTGCGTGTTTAACGACTGCGGCATCGCGATCGAATACCTGCGCGCACAGTATGGCATCAAGCGGGTCGCCTATATCGACATCGATGCCCATCACGGCGACGGCGTGTTTTACAGTTTTGAAGATGATCCCGACCTGATATTTGCCGACATCCACCAGGACGGCCGAACGCTTTACCCAGGCACCGGTTTTGTCAACGAAACCGGGACTGGCCCGGCCGAGGGTACCAAACTGAACATCCCGGTACCGCCTTTTTCCAATGACACGGTATTCCAGGAAGTATGGCCGATAGTCGAGGACTACCTGCGTAAACATGAACCCGAGTTCATACTGTTGCAATGTGGCGCCGACAGCATCAAGGGCGATCCGATTACCAACATGGAATTCAGCCCGGCTTCACACGCCTATGCCGCCGAAAGGCTATGTATTATTGCAGATGATTTCTGCCAGGGCCGCATGCTGGCAATGGGGGGTGGCGGTTACAACCACGAAAATATCGCCCATGGCTGGACCGCGGTGGTCAATTCAATGGTGAACAGTTAGGGTTTCGCTAAACTGGACGCCTAGGCTCCCTTAAAAAGCGAACCCAGGATACCGCGCACCAGCGCTCTCCCTGTCTTACCGCCCAAACTGCGTGCAATGCTCTTGGCAAACGTTTCGGCAATGCTCTGGCGCTGTCGGCCACGTGGCTTTGGCGCTACATGGGCGCGCTTCGGGGCCGGCTTTTTCTCGGCAGCGGCACTGGCGGCGGCTTGTGCGCGTTTTGCCAGTTTTTCGAATGCGGATTCACGATCGACCGCGGTTTGGTATTTTTCCACGAACGGGCTTTCCACCAGGATTTCATGAACTTCGACCTTGCTGGCTGCACCGATGCGCGATACCGGCGGCTTCACCATGGTTCGTTTTACCATCGACGGTGCACCATTTGCCAGCAGGGTTGAAATCAGCGCCTCACCTACTCCCATTACGGTAATCGCTTCTTGCACCGAAAAGCTTTTGTCGCTGCGAAACGTTTGCGCAGCAACCCTGACCACTTTCTGTTCTTTCGGGGTATATGCGCGCAGCGCGTGCTGTACGCGATTCGCTAGTTGGCCCAATACAGAATCAGGAATATCACCCGGACTCTGGGTTATAAAATATACACCGACACCCTTGGAACGAATCAGGCGCACTACCTGCTCGATTTTTTCAACCAACGCTTTCGGCGTATCCTTGAACATCAGGTGCGCTTCATCGAAAAACAAAACCAGTTTCGGTTTTTCGGGATCACCTATTTCCGGTAAATTTTCAAACAGTTCAGACAACAACCACAGCAACAGCGTTGAGTAAACGGCGGGTTCCTGCACCAGCTTATCAGCCACCAGTATGTTAACGACGCCCGCATCGTTGGCATCAACCTGCATCAGGTCATCCAGCTCGAGCATCGGTTCACCAAAAAATTTCTTCGCGCCGCTGCGTTCGAGCACCAGCAGGCGTCTCTGGATCGCGCCGACCGAGCTCGCAGAAACATTGCCATACACACTATTCAACTCGGAGGCTGTCTCTGCTACGTGTCGCAGCATCGCCCTCAAATCCTTGAGATCCAGTAGCAGCAAACCATTATCGTCGGCCACAGCAAAGGCGATATTCAAAACCCCTTCCTGGGTTTCATTCAAACCCATCAAACGCGATAATAGCACCGGACCCATATCTGAAATCGTAGCGCGAATCGGATTTCCTTTTTTTCCATAAAGATCCCAGAATACGGTCGGACATCCACGCCATTGATCAGCGGGGAGTCCTAAAGCCTCCAGCCTTTCATTGACCTTGGGATGGGATTTTCCAGCCTGGCTAATGCCTGAAACATCGCCCTTGATATCGGCGACAAATACCGGTACGCCCTGCTGTGAAAAACTTTCGGCCAGCGCCTGCAATGATACGGTCTTACCCGTGCCAGTTGCACCGGCGATAAGTCCATGCCGGTTGGCGTGTTTTAAATTAAGGTGAACCGGATAAACACCGGCACCGTGGATTTTATCCTGGGTCGCATAGCCCAGCAAAATCTTTTTATCTGTCATGATGTCAACTTTATAACGGTTATCGGTATCTTTATTATTGGTAGATTCGTGGAGTTACTTTTCAATCAGTCCCCATTAGAACTGCGTCGTTATCACGGCGAGAGAACTATTCCCAGCGAACATAGGTTTCCTCCTCGACCGCGGCCTGCAGCAACTGAACCAGGGGTACCGCACGAGTATGCAGACCGACTGCGGGTTGATCATCGTCGGCATCTCCAGCAGCCTCAACCTGTTCCGGCATTTTTTCCAGTACCATCTTCAAGTTATCCAGCGCTTGCGGTACGTCTTCAGCATTGATCGCGCCCGGTACCGCGGTACCAAAGGCCATCATTTCCAGCATCTTGTGCCCCACATCACCAAGCATCGTGATATTGGCATAGGCGCTGGTTTTAAACGTAATCAGCATATCTTTTCAACTCCGATCCTTATCGAGCACGTATTGCAGTATGCCACCGGCCTCGAAGTAAGCAACCTCGTCGCTGGTGTCGATGCGGCATAAGACATCCACTGCCAAAACGCTGCCACTTGCGTCAGTGACCGATAATTCCAGGTGCTGTCCGGGTTGCAGACCTTTTTGCATGCCGCTAATGGTGATTTTTTCGGCCCCGGTTAAATTCAATCGCTTACGATCAAATCCATCGATGAATTGTAATGGCAAAATACCCATACCAATAAGGTTGGAACGATGAATTCGTTCAAAACTCTCAGCAACTACCGCTTTTACGCCCAGCAGGCGTGGACCCTTGGCGGCCCAGTCGCGACTCGAGCCGGAACCGTACTCCTTACCCGCAATCACGACCAGCGGTGTTCCCTGCTGCAGGTACTTCACGGCTGCATCGTAGATACTCATTTGTTCGCGCCCCGGCATGTAACGAGTTACCCCGCCTTCGACATCGGGCGTCATTTCATTGCGGATACGTATATTGGCAAAGGTTCCACGCATCATTAGTTCATGATTACCGCGGCGCGACCCGTACGAGTTGAAGCTGCTCTTATCAACCCCGTTTTCAAGCAGATACCTTCCTGCCGGACTATCAACCGCAATCGCTCCAGCGGGCGATATGTGATCGGTCGTAATCGAATCGCCGAGCAGCGCCAGAATGCGCGCGTTCACTATCGGCTCCAGCTGCCGGCTATTGTCGAGTTTGAAATAAGGCGGATTGCGAATGTAAGTAGAGGAATCGTCCCAGCTATAGGTCAGCGCATCACCGACATCAATTTCCTGCCAGTTACGATCACCGCTGAAAACGTCCGCGTACTGTTCCTTGAACATGGCCTGATTGACTTTCATGACTTCATCCGCGATTGCCTGGTTACTCGGCCAGATATCGCGCAAAAATACCGGCTTGCCATCGCCAGACTCCCCGATTGGTTCCGAGGTCAAATCGATGCAGGTACTGCCGGCTAACGCGTAGGCGACTACCAGCGGTGGAGAGGCTAGCCAGTTTGACTTGATGCGCTGATGAATGCGCCCGTCGAAATTGCGGTTTCCGGAAAGTACGCTGGCTACATTTAGATTTCTGTCCCTGATCTGGGATTCGATCGCTTCAGGCAAAGGCCCGGAATTACCGATACAGGTGGTACATCCATAACCGACCAGGTTAAACCCGATCGCATCCAGTTCCTGCTGCAAACCAGCCGCATTCAGGTACTCGGTAACAACCTTGGAACCAGGCGCTAATGAAGTCTTGACCCAGGGCCTGGTGCTAAGTCCCGCCGCTCTTGCATTGCGTGCCAGCAATCCCGCCGCCATCATTACCTTGGGGTTCGAAGTATTGGTGCATGAGGTGACCGCTGCAATAACCACATCACCATCGAGCAACTCGTCATCCGAGCTCCTCTTGTGGGCGCTAGTTGTTCCAATTATCGACTGCGTCGCAGCCTTGATGCCGGAAAGTGACACGCGATCCTGTGGACGCCTGGGTCCGGCCAGCGAGGCTTCGACCGACGCAAGATCGAGCGTCAGGCTGCTGCTGAACACGGGATCCGGGGTATCGGGCTGATACCACAAACCCTGGGCCCGGCAGTAACTCTCAACCAGTTGCAGGGTTGTCGCGTCGCGCCCGGTTAACTGCAGATACCGAATCGTTTCCTGGTCGACCGGAAAGAAGGCGCAGGTGCCGCCAAATTCAGGTGACATGTTTGCCAGTGTCGCACGGTCAGCAAGCGGTAGTTGTGCCATGCCATCGCCAAAAAACTCGACAAACTTTCCAACTACACCGTGTTCACGCAGCATCTGGGTAACGGTAAGTACCAGGTCGGTCGCGGTAATACCCTCGCGCAGTTGCCCGGTGAACTGAAAACCAACCACCTCGGGAATCAGCAACGATACCGGTTGACCCAGCATGCCGGCCTCGGCTTCGATACCGCCCACACCCCATCCAAGCACCCCGAGGCCATTGATCATCGTAGTATGGGAATCGGTACCGACGAGAGTATCCGGGAATGCATAGTTCTTGCCGTCGACCTGTTGTTGCCAGATTGTTTTTGCCAGGTACTCCAGATTTACCTGGTGGCATATTCCGGTACCTGGCGGGACCACCCTGAAATTATCGAAGGCCGTGGCGCCCCACTTGAGAAATCGATAGCGCTCATCGTTACGTTTTACTTCAAGTGCAACATTGGCTGCGAACGCTTGCGGAGTAGCAAACTCATCGACCATCACCGAATGGTCAATGATCAGGTCGATCGGAATCTGTGGATTGATACGCTGTGGATCATCGACCGCCGCATCGCGCATTGCTGCCAGATCTACTACTGCCGGCACCCCGGTTAGATCCTGCATTAATACCCTGGCCGGTCGGAACCCTATTTCTCGATCAGAACTGCGTGTTTCAACCCATTTTGCAAAAGCTCTGATATCGCCTTCCGCATCATTACCGCCCTGTTCAAAACGTAGAACATTCTCCAGTAATATCTTTAGCGAAAACGGTAGCTGACGAATCGCGGCCAGGTCACCGGCAGCAAGTTTTTCTAGACTGAAATAATGATACTCCTGACCATCGACTTCGAGTGTAGTGAGGGTTTTAAAGCTATCGCTTCCAGGTTCCATCGTGATTTTGCTCCAACAGGTTAGTGCGGAGATTATATCGCGTTATTCGCAGAGAAAATGAATGATATTTTCGTCGCTTGGATCGACCTTCTTGCCGAGACTGATGTAACCCGAGCCGAACACCGTAAACTCTTCGCGGCGCAGGAAAATTTCCTGGCCTTCCGTGGTTTGGATAAAGGTTCCATTCGTGCTTTGATCGGCAATGATGAACTTGCCACGCCGATGTTCCAGTTTCGAATGGTGGCGTGATATCAAATCGCCTTTGATTATCAGATCGCAGTCCTGTCCCCTGCCAAGCACATAGGAGGTAGTATCGGTTTTAATGGTAAAGGATTCGCCTTCGTATTTGAGGACGAGTTTTTTTACCTGGTCGTGACGGGCAGGGTTAGTAAAGCTACTGGCAGTTGCCATGTTGGTGATATCACCTTCCTGTTCCCAGGCGTAAAGGTACACGTCGAGTTGTTCGTTTTTACCTTTTACCCGTAACCGGTCAAACGGGCGCATGTTATTTGAAAGCTCCGCACTCTTGACCATGAATGCAATTTCCTGGGTACAAAGGATCTGGCGCGCCTTGGCCATACTTGCAACACGTGCCGCCACATTGACGGTGTCGCCGAAAATATCATCATTTTCAAGAATGGTGCTTCCATATTGCATACCGATTCGAATCGACACCCCTACAGTTTCCGGGGAACGATCATCTTCCATGGCTTCCTGTATCGCTTTGGCCGCAAACACCGCCATATCGATATCGGTAAAGTAAACCAGGATTTCATCACCAATTGTTTTGACAAGCGTACCGTTATGGCGCCGTGAAATCGAAATCAGTGAGTTAAGTGCCTTGGAGATACGTTCCCGCGCCAGATCATCGCCCATGTTTTCATACATGGCGGTACTACCGGCCACGTCGGCAAACATAACTACGCAATTGATCGTTTTTCGCGTCACTGATTACTTTCCTGCAAGATTATCTGGTTGGGTCGGTCCAGTTTTTCCCTATTCTGATTCAATCCAGATCGATTTCGGATAATTTGGTCGTTGGTTGAGTAAAATCCATTCTGAAAGCCATTTTTTCGGCTGGCAGAGTTTAGCATGGACCATCCAGTTGTTCCTTAAGTATATATAGCATGTTACTGAATAATATGAGGAATCACAAAGTGGTATTTGCCGAAATATAATCGATTGCGCGTCGAATTCTGGTAATACTGCGCTCCCTACCGAGTAATTCTACGGTTTGATCGATCGGGGGTGAAAATGATCCGCCGGTAACCGCTACCCGTAACGGCTGACCTACTTTTCCCATGCCAACCCCA
>CAXMSP010000018.1:0-30066 GCA_964196225.1 uncultured Gammaproteobacteria bacterium
GGTATGCGTAGCCCAACCACTGCGTCGCATTATTATTTTCCGTCTCGCGTAACATCCTGATACTGAAATATGTTTTCGGTATCAACGCTGCCACGCATCCCATCAGGGCCGACGGCGTAAACGCTATATCCCAGAGACCCGTGCCTATCAGGTAAGTAACCCCCAGAATGTATTGAAAAATCAGTATCCTTATAATCTGATTTTTCATCGCTTTTTATGGGCACGATCCACGCTAAAGCACCCCGTCCGAAAAAGCGGATGCCGAGTATAAACGAGTTAAACGCGAATAATCAATGACCCGAACAAATATATTTATAAACTAAAATGCTCAAGGATTCCCTCGAGCTCAGCAGGACTGTGGAAGCTGATCACGAGTTGCCCGGAACCCTTTTTACCGGGCTTAATTTTAACGCCCGCACCCAACTTTTCGCTAATCTTGTTTTCCAGGCGCTTAATATCGGGATCCGCTGCGCTGGGCCTGGTTTTCACCTTCTTGTCCGTAGCCAGCGTTTTTTTCACCAGCAATTCGGTTTCGCGCACTGACAGACCACGATTGACTACCAGCTTCGCGATTTCGATCTGGTCGTGACGGATCAGCGCCAGCAAGGCACGCGCATGCCCCATGTCGAGCAAGCCCTGGTTGACCTGCTGTTTTACGGGTTCGGCAAGATCGAGCAGGCGCAACAGGTTGCTGACGGCTGCCCGTGAGCGCCCGACCGAATCTGCAACTTGTTGATGTGTAAGGTCAAATTCCTCGATCAGGCGTAAAAAGCCCTGCGCCTGCTCGAGCGGGTTCAAGTCTTCACGCTGGATATTTTCGATCAGGCCGATCGCCGCAGCGGCTTTCGAATCGAGCTCACGGATCACTGCCGGTATTTTTTGCAGACCGGCTAGCTGTGCGGCACGCCAGCGGCGTTCACCTGCCACCAGTTCGAAGTGACTACCCTCCGGACGCACCACGATGGGTTGCACGATGCCCTGGACGCCAATCGAGTCGGCCAGTTCCTGCAGCGATTCCTGGTCGAATACCTGTCGTGGTTGATACTTGCCGCGCTGAATGCGGTCTATATCGATTTCGGTCAGGCCGCCAGCATTACCTTCGCTGTTGTCCCGGGTGACATCGTCGAGATTACCGATTAACGATCCGAGTCCTCTCCCTAAGCGCTTTTTTTTCATATTGGTCATTTGATCGCAATTATCATTCTTTAAACAGCACCCGCATAATGGTCTTTCTTGGCATCCCGTCGCAATACCTCTCCTGCCAGCGCCAGATAGGCCATCGAGCCACGTGAATTCTTATTGTATTTCAAAATCGACTGGCCGTAACTCGGTGCCTCAGCGAGCGCAACGTTGCGCGGGATCACGGTGCGGTAAACTTGATCTCCAAAATGCTCGACCAGTTCGTTGGAGACATCGTTGGACAGATTATTGCGCGGATCATACATGGTACGCAGTAAACCCTCGAGCCGAATTTTCGGATTGACACTGATCCGGATCTGCTCGATGGTATCGAGCAGCGAGGACAGGCCCTCGAGTGCATAGTATTCGCATTGCATCGGGATCATGATACCGTCCGCGGCAACCAGCGCGTTGACCGTAAGCATGTTTAGTGACGGCGGACAATCAACCAGGACGTAGTCGTAGTTGTCATGCAGTGTGTCGAGCGCGAGCGTTAATTGCCTTTCACGGCCGATCTTGTTCATCAATTGTACTTCTGCCGCGGTCAGATCGGCGTTGGCCGGTAAAATATCGTATCCGGCCTCGCTCACATGCAATGCCTGGCCAGCACTGGCCTCACCCAGCAGCACGTCGCAAATACTGAGTTTCAGTTCATTCTTGTCGATCCCGCTACCCATCGTGGCGTTACCCTGCGGGTCCATATCGACTAGCAGCACTCGTCGCCTGGTCGCTGCCAACGCGGCCGCAAGGTTGACCGTGGTCGTGGTTTTACCGACCCCACCTTTCTGATTGGCAATGGTAATGATCTTTGTCATAACGGATTAATCGTTACCAGGCTGCGGGTTTCACTGATGCCGGGCACTTTAATTTTTTCTTCCTCGAAAGTGAATCGGTTGCTATCCAGTTGCTGCACCTCCTCCTGCTTGAGCCCGGTTTTCATGGTGATCAGTCGGGTTTTTGGGGTCAGCAAATGGGCAGCGCTGTCGCAGAATTCCGCCAGCGGCGCGTAGGCGCGACTGACAATGAAATCAAGTGAATCCGGCGCATGATAATCCTGAACCCGTGTCTGTACAACTTGTGCATTTTCCAATCCACAATGCGCAATCGCCTGGCGAATGAAGCGCGTCTTACGCGCATTGCTGTCAAGCAGCACCCAAACAGCATCGGGCATTGCAATCGCAAGCGGTATGCCAGGCAGTCCGGCACCACTGCCGATATCAATCGCTTTGCGGCAATTTCCAAGCAGGGGCAGGATCGAGAGGCTATCGAGCAAATGATAGCTCAGCATCCGGGGCAAGCCACGAACCGAAGTCAGGTTATAAACCTGGTTCCACTTTTCGAGAAGCTGCAGGTACTCGAGCAATTGATCATACTGAGACTGTTGCAGCGTGATTCCCAACGCTTCGGTGCCAGCGCGGAGTTCACCAGCGAGATTCACATTCAAGCCGTCTTTTTAGCCTGGTATTGATGCCGCTTCAGGTGCACCAGCAACAAAGAAATAGCGGCCGGGGTAATTCCGGAAATCCGGCCTGCCTGACCAATCGTCGCCGGGCGATGCTGGACCAGCTTCTGGCAAACCTCGTTAGATAGCCCGTGTACCTCGGCATAGTCGAGTTCTTCCGGTAACTCGGTCTGTTCATGCTGACTGGCCTTATCGATTTCCTGCTGCTGACGATCGAGATAGCCTGAGTACTTGGCGCTGACCTCGGCCTGCGCACGCACGGGTTGCGGAAACGACTCTGCTTCCTCGACAAAAGGCATCAAATCACCAATTTCGATTTCGGGACGTTTCAGGATTTCGGCATATCGATATTCGCGTGTTACCGGATTTTGCAAAACCTTGCCCAGGGCGCGGGCAGCATCGGTATCAGGCCGTAACCATTGTTCGCGTAATGACTGGTTCAAGCGTTCGAGTTGTTCGCGATATTGCTCGAAGGCCTGCCAGCGCTGATCTTCGACCAGGCCCAGTTGACGCCCCAACTCTGTCAAGCGCAGATCAGCGTTGTCTTCGCGCAGCATCAAACGGTACTCGGCGCGCGAGGTAAACATGCGATAGGGTTCGTTGGTGCCCCGCGTGGTCAAATCGTCGACGAGCACCCCCAGGTAAGCCTCTGAGCGTTTCAGTTCAAGCGTCTTTTTACCCTGCACCCTGGCAGCGGCATTGGCACCTGCCATCAATCCCTGCGCGGCCGCTTCTTCATAACCGGTGGTACCGTTGATTTGCCCGGCGAAATAGAGACCATCGATGAAGCGGGTCTCCAGCGTTGGGCGCAGGTCACGTGGGTCAAAAAAATCGTACTCGATCGCATAGCCGGGTCGCGTAATCCGGGCCTGTTCGAAACCGACCATGCTGTTAACAAACTGTTGCTGCACGTCAAAAGGCAAGCTGGTGGAAATTCCATTGGGGTATACCTCGCCGAGCTTCAGTCCCTCCGGCTCGACAAACACCTGGTGCGAATCTTTATCGGCGAAGCGTACGACTTTATCCTCGATCGACGGGCAATAGCGCGGACCGACACCCTCGATATCCCCGCTGAACAGCGGTGATCGATGCAGGCTTTCACGGATAATATCGTGCGTGTTTGCGTTGGTATGGGTGATGTGGCAACAGATTTGCTCGGGATGCATATCGACGCTACCCATGGTTGAAAACACCGGCAGCGGCTCATCTCCAGGTTGTTCCTCGAGCCGCGCATAGTCAATCGAGTTACGATCGATTCGCGGCGGGGTTCCGGTTTTCAAACGGCCAATGCGAAACGGGCGCGCCCGCAGGCGTTCGGCGAGTGCGGTTGCGGGCGGATCACCGGCGCGTCCACCGGCGTAATTGGAATCACCGATATGAATCTTGCCATCGAGAAAGGTGCCCACGGTCAGTACCACGCAAGGCGCGTAAAAATGCAGCCCCATTTGTGTCACCACGCCTTCAATAGAATCGCCATTTTCAAGCAGGTCGACCACGGGTTGCTGGAATATCGATAATCCCGGCTGATTCTCGAGCTTTTCGCGAATCGCCATGCGATACAGTTGCCGGTCAGCCTGGGCACGCGTCGCGCGCACCGCCGGACCCTTGCGCCGATTTAGTATCCTGAACTGGATGCCGGCCTTGTCCGCAGCGAGCGCCATTTCGCCGCCGAGCGCGTCGATTTCCTTAACCAAATGCCCTTTGCCGATACCACCAATCGCCGGGTTACAGGACATTTGGCCCAGGGTCTCGATGTTATGCGTCAGCAGTAGCGTCTCGACACCCATGCGCGCAGCCGCAAGTGCGGCTTCGGTACCTGCATGCCCGCCGCCGACCACGATCACATCAAAACGTTTGTTAAAATCCATCATCTGTACTCCATTTAGGAGAATTTCATAATAACCAAAAAGGGCGCGCATTCTAGCGCAATAATCCCTCTTTTCCAAAAATATCCACCGAACGCTACGCCGGTAATATATCCCCCAAAAGCCGCTTCCAACTGGCGTAAACGCCAGTTGGCCCATCCATGGGATCGCTTGGAGCTCGGCATCCCTGCCTCGCTACACTTTTGGGGGATATATTACCGACGTAGCTTAGGCTATAGCATCTTGTGTAAACCAGTGCTGAACCAAGTTGTCGTGCAGTGCTTTATCCGATGTATCACCCAATAGCCACAACCATGGAAGGCTGAACGAAACTTAGATTTTTTAAAGATGGTACGAGCCGTGTCGGGTTAATGTCCGCAAAAGTGTCGCGAGGCAGGACGCCGAGCGCCAAGCGGTTCCAGTGATGGACCGACCGGCACTTGTGCCGGTCGGGAGCGGCTTTTGCGGGCATTAACCCGACATGGCGGTCACGGCAAATTGTAAGATCCCGATACGTCGGACCGCCGCTTACGCGGGGATGACGTTTCTAAAGGGCAGGAAGATGGTGAATTAGCGGGAGTGGGAGGCGATGAGATCGGGGAGGTCGTGCATGCGTTCGAAGACGAGGTGGGCACCGCTGGCGTGGAGTCTGTGCGCTGGCATCAGTTCGGCGAAACCGAATACGTTCATACCTGCTGCTACCGCGCCGGTGACACCGATGGGGCTGTCTTCAATGACGATGCAGCGCTCGGGATCATCGATGCCCATAGTCCGGGCCGCGTACAGGTAAATATCAGGATGTGGCTTGCCGCGTTCGACGTCGCTGGTACTGAAGATTTTGCCGGAAAAAAAACGCATCAGGTCGGTCTTGCCCAGCGTCATCTTCATCTTTTCGTGCGATCCACTCGAAGCAACGCAATAGGGCACCGACAATTGCTCCAGCACGGTCTCGATGCCGTCGATCGCAGCAACCGATTCGGCCAGTGCCCGATTGATGTCCTGCTGGTAGCGTTGGTCTAGTTCGGGCGGGGGTGGTTCGCCGATCAGCGCTTCGATCTTTTGCAAACACTGATCGCGTGAGTGCCCGACGAAGGTATCGAACATATCCTCAAGCGTAAACTGCAGGCCACAAACCTCTTCGAGTACGCCTGCGAATACCTCGTTGGCGACGCGCTCACTGTCGACCAGCACCCCGTCGCAATCGAAGATAATCAGGTCAAACCCTGTTCCCAATTAAACAGCCCCGGGTGGATCCTTTTTGGCGATGGTGGTGGCAAGTGCGATCATCGAGGACAGATCGGTCAGATTCGATGGTACGACAAGGGTATTACCCTCTTTGGCCAGGTTGCCGAACTGCGTGATATAAGCCTCCGCGATGCGCAGCTGCATCGCCGCATTACCACCCTCGACAACCAGCGATTGTGCCACCCGGTAAAGACCTTTCGAGGTTGCTGTCGCGACCGCCAGGATCGCCTCGGCTTCACCTTCGGCCTCATTGATCTGCTGCTGCTTGGCGGCCTCGGATTCCTTGATCACGCGTTGCTTCTCGCCTTCAGCCTCGTTTATCTTGGCATCTCGCTCGCCTTCCGAGGTCAGGATTACCGCGCGCTTTTCCCGTTCCGCACGCATCTGTTTTTCCATCGCGGTGAGCACGTCATGCGGTGGATTGATGTTCTTGATTTCATAGCGCAACACCTTGACGCCCCAGGGGTCCGAAGCCTTGTCGAGCTCAGAGACGACGTTTGCATTGATCATCGAGCGTTCTTCGAAGGTTCGATCCAGTGCAATCTTGCCGATCTCGCTACGCAACGTGGTTTGCGCGAGCTGTGAAATCGCAAAAGCGAAGTCGGAAATTCCGTACGAAGCCCGCTCCGGATCCATTACCTGCATGTACAGCACGCCATCGACTCCAACCTGGACATTGACGTTGGTGATACAGACTTGCTCGGGAATATCATATGCCAGTTCCTTGAGACTGTGCCGATAGGCCACGCGCTCGATAAACGGTATCAGTATGTGAAAACCCGCGCGCAGCGTACGGCTGTACTTACCGAGGCTTTCAACAACGAACGCACTTTGTTGCGGTACCACCACCGCGGTCTTGAAGATAACAAGAATGACGACGATCGCTGTCGCAATCGATACCCAGAAGGCAAAATTACCGTACATGATGTTCTCCATTATTCGTGAGTTTTAACGGTATCGAGTTTTAACGTAAGCCCGTCCACACTGCTGATCTGCACATGCTGTCCCTGTTCGAAAGCCTGCTCGCTGGCGTTAATCACGGTCCACTCGGTACCTCGATAAGCAAGACGCCCGGTGTCGCCGGGTTGCAGTGGCTGTTCAACCGTCACAATTTCACCAGCAGGTCCGGCTTCGTAGCCGATGCCGGAACCGCGCAACTTGGCGTAGAGTTGCTTGCGAAAAAAGACCATTAACACCAGCGCAATAACGGAGAACAATATCCACTGCACCCAGGGCTCGAGGACAAGCCCGGCGAGCTCGACCAGGCCGGTAATGGCCGCCGCGATACCGATGAATACCAGGTAAAACCCCGCGTCGACAATTAATAGCTCTGAACCAAGCAGTAATGCGCCAACAATCATCCATCCCCACCAGGGCATAGCATTCTCCTGTCAATTCGAGAAATTATCTTATCCCTGAGATTAGCACAGTCAAGACATTCGTCATGGCGTCTTTTCAGACACAAGTTCTTTCAGGGAGCTACCTTGGGATCAAGCACCCAAAAGTGTAGCGAGGCATGGATGCCGAGCTCCAAGCGATTCCATGGATGGACCAACCGGCGCTTGCGCCGGTTGGGAGCGGCTTTTGGGTGCTTGATCCCGAGGTGGCTCTTCTTGAATTGCAGCAGATGCCGTGGGATTGCGGCCCTAGGATTGGGAGAGCTTGAGGGCCTGGTCGAGGTCCCAGAGGATATCGTCGAGGGTTTCGAGTCCAACCGAGATGCGCACCATGTCTGGAGTTACCCCGGCCGCGATTTGCTGTTCCTCGCTGAGTTGGCGATGGGTGGTCGATGCCGGGTGAATAATCAGCGTGCGCGCATCGCCGACATTGGCGAGGTGACTCATGAACTGGGCGCTGTTGATAAACTTTTCGCCCGCCGCTGCGCCACCCTTGACGCCGAAGGTCAGGATCGAGCTCGCCCCCTTCGGCAGGTATTTCTTTACCAGGGCCTGGTAGGGATTATCTTCGAGCCCGGCGTAATTGACCCAGCCGACTGCCGGGTGCTCACGCAGAAACTCCGCCACTCCGATTGCGTTGGCACAATGGCGGTCCATGCGCACTGGCAGGGTCTCGATGCCCTGCAGCATCATGAAGGCGTTGAATGGACTCATCGCCTGCCCGAGGGTGCGCAGGGTTTCGCAGCGGGCTTTCATCGTGAAACCGAAATCACCAAAGGTTTCATAAAAACGGATGCCGTGATAGCCGGCCGAAGGTTCTGTCATGCCCGGGAAATTACCGTTGTCCCAGTCAAACTTGCCCGACTCGATCATGACGCCACCCATGCTGGTACCGTGCCCGCCGATAAACTTGGTTGCCGAATGCACTACGATATCGGCGCCGAAATCAATTGGCTTGCACAGGTAAGGAGTCGCAAAGGTACTGTCGACGATCAACGGGATACCCGCATCGTGTGCGATCGCGGCAATGGCTTCGATATCGATTATGTTAGTGGTCGGGTTGCCGATGGTTTCAGCATAAAGCGCTTTAGTTTTAGCGGTGATTGCCTTGCGGAAGTTTTCCGGGTCGTCGGAATCGACGAATGTTGTCTCGATGCCCATCTTGCGAAAGGTCACATCGAATTGCGAAAAAGTGCCACCGTAAAGCGTTTTTGCCGACACCAGTTCGTCACCCTGTTGCATCAGCGTCAGGATGGCGGTCATTTGAGCGGCCATACCCGAACTGACCCCGAGCGCGGCGCGGCCGTTTTCGAGCGATGCCATGCGCTCCTCGAACACCGCGGTGGTCGGGTTGGTCAGGCGTACATAGGTATTGCCGAAGGTTTGCAGGTTAAACAGGCTCGCGGCATGTTCGGCGTCATCAAACACGTATGACGTGGTCTGGTAAATCGGCACCGCGCGGGCACCGGTAATTGGATCCGGGATTTGGCCTGCATGCAAACACAGGGTTTCGATTCCAAATTTTCGATCTGCCATGGCCTACTCCGCTTACCGGTTAAATATCCTTGGTCGTTGCGCCGAAATTACACCGGTATTGACGCCGGCCGTGTTCAGCCCACCGAACAGGCGCGCGTACTCGATTTTCACGCAACGGTCCATCACCACTTCGAGTCCGGCGTCGCGTGCTTTTTGCGCGGCTTCCTCGTTAATAATACCAAGCTGCATCCACACCACATTGGCCCCAATTTTTATAGCGTCATCGACAAACGGCGGTATTCGATCAGAGCGCTGAAACAGATCGACGATATCAACCGGGGTCGGGATGTCTTTTAAATCGGCATAACACTTCTGCCCCAGAATTTCATCGTACTTCGGGTTCACGGGGATCACTTCGAAACCGTGCTCGAGCAGGTACTTGCCGACAAAATTACTGGGCCGAGACCAGTCGTCGGAAAGCCCGACTATAGCGACGCGTTTGTTTTCAATGAGAATACGACGCAGGGTATTAATATCGGTCATGGCTGCCTGGCGCGCTCGCGCAGTACAAATTTTTGTATTTTACCAGTCGAAGTCTTCGGCAGGGCTCCAAACACCACTTTACGCGGCGCTTTGAAATGCGCCATGTTTGCGCGACAAAAATCGATAATTTCCTGTTCACTCACTTCGCCCGCATCATCGCGCAGGGTAACAAACGCGCAAGGCGTTTCGCCCCATTTTTCATCGGGTATACCGGCAACAGCGGCTTCCAGAACAGCGGGGTGACCATACAGCGTACCTTCAACTTCGATGCTGGAAATATTTTCTCCTCCGGAAATGATGATGTCCTTGGAACGATCCATGATCTGGATGTAACCGTCTTCATGACAGACCGCGAGATCGCCACTGTGGAAATAACCACCTGCAAAGGCTTCTTCACTGGCTCGGGGGTTTTTCAAGTACCCCTTCATGACGATGTTGCCCCTGAACATGATCTCGCCGATGGTTTCACCGTCACGCGGCACCGGTTTCATGGTCCCGGGGTCCATGACGACGAGCTCCTCCAGCATCGGGTAACGCACGCCCTGGCGTGCTTTCATCCCCGCCTGGTCGGCCAGCGATAACTCATCCCATTCCTGGTGCCAGGCACATACCACTGCCGGCCCGTACACTTCGGTCAGGCCATAGGCATGAGTCACTTTGAAGTTTAATTTCTGCATCGCCTCGAGAATCGCCGGCGGTGGCGCCGACGCGGCGGTCATGATATTCACCTGGTGATCGACACCCGCTTTTAATTCCTCGTCGGCATTGGCCATCAGGTTCATGACGATCGGCGCACCGCAAAGATGGGTGACCTTGTGCTGCTTGATCGCATCGAAGATATGGTCCGCCCGTACTGCACGTAAGCACACATTGGTTCCATTCAAGGCGGCAATCGTCCACGGAAAACACCAGCCGTTGCAGTGAAATAAAGGTAGCGTCCACAGGTACACCGGGTGAGCACTCATATCCCAGCCCAGTACATTCGACACCGCGTTTAGATAGGCACCGCGGTGATGGGTCACCACGCCCTTGGGATCTCCGGTAGTGCCCGAGGTGTAGCCAAGTGCGATCGCCTGCCATTCATCCTGCGGCAGCCGCCAACTGAATTCGGCGTCGCCCTGCGCAAGAAATTCCTCATACTCAAAATCGCCGATCAATTCACCACCAACAAATTCGGAATCATCAACATCGATGATCAGTGGCTTGTTTTCAAGCTGCGAAACGGCAGCCTTTACGGTGTCTGAAAACTCGCGGTCGGTTAACAATATTTTCGCTTCGCCGTGTTTGAGTTGAAACGCGATGGCGTCGGCATCAAGTCGAATATTGAGCCCGTTGATCACGCCACCCGCCATCGGAATTGCGAAATGGGCTTCATACATCGCCGGAACATTGGGCAGCATCAGGGCGACGGTTTCGTCCTGCTGCAATCCATGTTTCTGCAGCGCCGAGGCGAAGCGACGGGACCTGGCGTAGGTCTGTGCCCAGGTTTGCTGTTTGGCACCGTAGATCAGCGCCGGGCGATCGGGGTAAACCGAAGCAGCGCGCTCGATAAACGTAATTGGCGATAGCGGCGTATAGTTGGCCGCATTCTTATCCAGATCCATCGAGTACTGACTAGCAGAATTCATCCTGATTAACGTCCTTTCCATTCGGGTTTGCGCTTCTCGATAAATGCATCGATGCCTTCACGCGCATCATGCGAGTCCATGTTGCAGGTCATGCGCTCGGCGGCATAGGCATAGGCGTCGGACAAATCCATCGGCAATTGCTGGTAAAACATATCCTTGCCGAGCTTGATCGCATGCGCCGACTTGGCGACGATTTTCTGCGCCAGCACGAGGGTCGCCTGCTCGAGTTCAGCGGCGGCTACCACTTCGTTAACCAAACCATACTGTTGCGCAGTTTGGGCCGAGATAAAATCCCCGGTGAGCAGCATGTGCATGGCCTGTTTACGTCCCATATTGCGACTCAACGGCACCGCCGGGGTGGAACAAAACAATCCGACGTTAATCCCCGAAACTGCAAATCGCGCGTCCTCGGCCGCAACCGCCAGATCACAATTCGCAACCAGTTGGCATCCGGCGGCGGTTGCAATCCCGTTGACCCGGGCAATCACGGGCTGCTGCAGCTGGTTAATCGTCAGCATCATCTTGCTGCACTGGTTGAACAGGGCCTGGTGAAATTCGCGCTCCTCGCTGGAACGCATTTCCTTCAAATCATGGCCGGGGCAAAACGCCTTGCCGTTAGCAGCGATGATGACGACCCGAATCGTATCATCCTGACCGATGTGATCGAGTGCGGCCTGCAGTTGGGTCAGCATATCACCGGAAAGCGCGTTGTATTGCTGCGGACGATTCAGTGTCAGCGTGGCAATACCTTCGCTGTCTTCCCGCAATAAAATGGATTGATCTGCTACCTGATCGGCGGTGGCACCCATAAGCCTATCCTCGCTGAAACTTGTTCCTGATATAAATTGAAAAATAATCCCCGTAACGTTGCTGCAATTCGGGTAGTTTCCAGTCCTGGCCGGTTACCTTACCGCGACACAACGCACTTCCGCAATGGCAATCGAGCGTATAATCGTCGGAACGTTCCATCGAGTAATCGTGACACAATTCCTCGCCTGCCTTGATGTCGCGCATCGCGACATAGACCACCTGCCCGCGAAACCCGACATTCGGATCACAGGAGTGATTGATGAACACCGACATGGCGTCGACATCATCGGCGGTACGTGGCGCCAGGTAAAAGTTATCATCGATTTGCAACGCCATGTCCCCGGCCTCGGCGGTAGCCTGGTCGATGTCATCACGGGTAATAATATGGCCGGCCTTAATCGCAACGACCTCGTCTTTCGCGATATCCGCAATCGCGACTACACCACGACCGGCAAGCGTATCCTCCCGCACCTCTATCTTTGGTGAACGCCAGGTTTTCATTGCGAATTCCGTATCCAGGCTGACTGGTTGTGTGACCGCAAGGGTCAGGCTGGATCACGCCGCAAGGGCTGGCACATGCAGTGAACACCGCCACCGGCCCAGGTAAACATCGTCATATCGGGGTCATAGACCTCGAGCCCGATGGCGCGCATCTTCTGGTTCAGGTCTTTTGCGACCAGCGTGGATAGAACCTTGTCATTTCCGAGCGCAACCACGTTACAGCCCAGCGCCATGGTTTCCTCGAAGGTGGCGGGCAGGATTTCGATACCCATTTTTTTAAGCCATTCGACAATATCGTCATCGGTGGTTTCGAGGCATACCGCGGCGCAGTTTTCGGTCAGCATGCAAACCATCAAATCGATGTGGACGTAGAAGGGATCGATCGGGGCGAACTTGATCTCCCAACCTTCCTCGATAAACCAGTTGGCAACCTGCCTCGCAGCGACCCCTTCGCTACGGTGATCGGTATAACCCACCAGGGCCACGCCCGGCTTGATGATATTAAAATCGCCGCCTTCGAAACTGCCCATCGACACCATGTCGTAAATGGGGACATTATTCTCCAGGTAGAATCGCAGCGCGGGTGCGTACTCGCCACGACGTCTCGGATTCGCCATCTGGCAGATGACGGCGCCATAAGGTGTCATGAACGAGGAATCCCGCGCATAAACCTGCATCGGCGTGCCTTCATCGACCGGCAGGAAATGGCACTTTGTTCCGGCCTGCTCATAGGCATGGACCATTTCAGCATGCTGTCTTTGCGCCAGGGCCTGGTCGTACTTGCGCCCACGGCGCAGTGAATCGCGCACCAGCGAACTGTACTCCGCGTTTTCAAGACCCAGCCAGCGAAACGTATCTACCGGACCCAGCAGGACGTCTAGCAGTGGGCCGGTTTCGGACTTTAGATACCAATCCGTCATTTCCCGCGTACCGCCGCCTGCTTTTCTGCATTGAAGCGGGTTTTGCGTGCCAGTGTCGTAGGTTACGGGTGCGTTCATGGCTTTCTCCAGATCAGGTAAATTAGGCTGGGTTAACGTGCTGATCTCACTAGTGCCGTTATCAGCAGACAATGAAACCCTGGCTGATCGACAGGTTCACATTTTGCGACTAATCAATGGTTTAGTCGAGTTCGTCAAACATTACTCATGTTCGGGATAGTTTTCAATCTAAACAAGACCCACCGTTCAAGCTATACGAGTACGTAACTTTAATGATAAGGTTATTGGAAAATATTCTGCCCGAACGGGCAGGAAATTCATAACAAGAATTCAATATAACCCTCGAGGAGAGCAAAATGTCAGATTACGAAATCAAAAAACTGCAAAATCGGGTGACCAACGGGGGCTTAAGCCGCCGTGAGTTCATCAAGGCCGCATCGGCTATGGGCCTTGCTGTTGCTGCCCCAGCGCTTTACTCGCAGGCAGCCCATGCAACGCCGAAAAGAGGGGGTACCTATCGTATTGGTATTCCCGCCGCTAATACCGGCGACAATTTTGATACCGGTACCAATAGTGACAGCTTTATGATCAATGTGGCGCAGGGAGCGGTTCGCAACTGTGTGACCGAAGTCGACGCTCATGGCAAAGCAATTCCCGAGCTTGCTGAAAGCCTCGAGCCTTCTGCCGATGCCTCAACCTGGGTGGTGAAAGTGCGCCAGGGGATTGAGTTCCACGGTGGCAAAACCCTGGATGCCGATGACATTATTGCGTCGATCGAGCATCATCGCGGTGAGGGTGCTGAGTCGGCAGCCAAGTCAGTTGCCGAGTCTATGGGCAAGATCAAAAAAGACGGCAAAAATACCATCATTTTTGAACTCGAAAGCGGCAATGCAGACTTTCCGTATCTGCTCAGTGACTACCACATCACCATTGGCGCAGCAGACAAGATGGGCAAGATTGACTGGGCAAAAGGCGAGGGTACCGGCCCATACAGCCTCAAGAGTTTCGAGCCGGGTGTTGGCGCTAACCTGGTGCGTAACCCGAATTACTTCAAGCCAGACGAAGGTAACTTTGACGAAGTCAAGGCAATCGCTATCAATGACGCGGCGGCACGCATGAATGCGATGTCGACCGGACAGGTTGATGCAATCGTTCGCTGTGATTTGAAGACCGCCCACCTGCTCGACAAAAAGCCGGGGGTCAGCGTGCTGCAAGTCGCGGGTACCAAGCATTACACTTACCCGATGGATGTACGCCAGGCACCGTTCGATAATAACGACGTTCGTATGGCATTAAAACTTGGTATTGACCGCGAAGCATTTGTTAAAACTGTACTACGTGGATACGGTTCGCTCGGAAATGATCATCCGATCAGTACCGCGCAAAACTACCATGCCTCGGACCTGGAACAGCGCAAGTATGACCCTGAAAAATCAAAGTGGCACCTGAAGCGGGCGGGACAAGCCGGTCTTAGTGTTGAGATGCATGCCTCCGACGCAGCCTTTGCGGGCGCAGTCGACGCTACCCAACTCTATGCTGAATCACTGAAGAAGGCTGGAATCAGCCTGAAAGTCGTGCGCGCTTCAGGCGACGGTTACTGGAGTAACACCTGGATGAAGGTGCCGTGGAGTGCCAGCTACTGGAGTGGTCGACCCACCGCTGACTGGATGTTTACAATTGGCTGGGCCGCCGGTGGTAACTGGACCGAAACCTTTTGGAATAATCCTCGTTTTGAGAAACTCCTGGTCGCCGGTCGGGCCGAACTCGACGAAGCCAGGCGTGCCGAAATCTACCGGGATATGCAGTCCATTTGCCGGGACGAAGGTGGCTCAGTGATCCCATGCTTTGCCAACAACGTTGATGCTGCCTCCGACAAACTGGGCCACCCGGAGAAAATGGGTGGTAACTTTGAGCTGGATGGTTCACGAAGCATGGCTCGCTGGTGGTTTAAATAAGACAGGCTGAACTTCAGGTTTATTTTAACTGCCGATGATGTGGCCGGATTTAATCAGTAATCTGGCCACAGCATCCCCGTCACCTGCTTGACCGGTTAATAAACCAGGAACGATCCAATGTTCACCATCATTCTTCAACGTCTGGCAATGGGTGTTTTTATCCTTTTTGGGGTATCGATCCTGATAACGATTGGTGTCGAAGCACTGTCAGGTGACGTCTGCTCAGCAATACTCGGTCAGGCCGCAGAACCCTCGACGGTGGCTGCCTGCCAGGCACAGCTCGGTATCGACCGGCCTGTACACATTCGCTATGTCGAGTGGTTGGGCAATATTTTACAGGGTGATATGGGTACCTCGCTGGCAAATGATCGAGAGGTATCGGAGCAGATTGGAAAGCGCTTGGGTAATACACTTTACCTGGCGGTGACGACATCTATTTTCGCGGTTCCGGTCGGAATACTACTCGGTGTGATTGCAGCGCTGTATCGCAACAGTTTCATCGACCACACCATCTCGACCACTACACTGTCCACCATTGCTTCCCCCGAATTTTTTGTTGCTTACGTTTTGATGGCTATTTTTGCTGTCAACCTTGGCTGGTTACCGGCGATTTCTAATGTCGATAGTTCGATGGGTTTTTGGGAACGACTAGAGGTATCGGCATTACCGGTGATGACGCTGGCGATGGTGACGGTCGCGCATATGATGCGTATGACCCGGGCTTCGATCGTCAGTCTGCTCGCCAGCCCGTATATCGA
This sequence comes from uncultured Gammaproteobacteria bacterium, assembly GCA_964196225.1. Lineage (GTDB taxonomy): Bacteria > Pseudomonadota > Gammaproteobacteria. Next base: position 15,758 of record CAXMSP010000018.1, read on the forward strand.
AATGGCCAAACTTAAAGGATTGAAGCCGAGCCGGATTATCGTCAAACACGCGCTGCCCAATGCCTGGTCGCCGATAATTCAGGTAATAGTGCTTAACCTCGCCTACATGATCGTCGGCGTTGTCGTCATCGAAGTAGTGTTTGTGTATCCCGGTCTAGGGGCATTGATTGTCGACGCGGTGTTAAACCGCGACTTACCGGTGATTCAGGGTACTGCGATGGTTTTTGCCGCTGCCTATGTTTTATTATTTTTACTGGCAGATATTTTGTCAACTTTGGCTAATCCGCGCCTGCGGCACAGGAGATAGTCGATGAAACATTTAATCGCTATCTGGAATGATCTCAATACGAGTGCACGCATCGGGTTGGGAATAGTTACCTTCTTTGCATTTTGCGCCATTTTTGCACCCTGGCTGGCACCCTACGGCGAAAGCGCGGTCGTCGGCGATGTGTGGGAACCAATCGGTGGTGAGTTTATATTAGGCACCGACCAGATTGGTCGCGATCTACTGACACGCCTGATTTTTGGTGCTCGCAACACTATGGCATTGGCAATTGTTTCGACGACAGTTTCGTTCACCATGGGCGCCATGCTCGGCTTCGTCGCCGCTACTATGGGTGGCATAGTCGATCAACTCTTGAGCCGCATGGTAGACGTGGTCATTTCGATTCCGACCCTGATAGCTTCACTGATTATTCTATCTGCGGTGGGCACCGCGACCCCGACGCTGGTACTGGTCATTGGCATTATTTACGCGATGCCGGTTTTCCGTATTGCGCGGGCGGTGGCGATAGATATTGAAGTCATGGACTATGTGGAGGCGGCACGACTTCGCGGTGAAGGCCTGTGGTGGTTGATGAGCAAGGAAATCCTGCCCAACGCATTGACACCCCTGGCAGCCGAGTTCGGCCTGCGCTTTTGCTTTGTGTTCCTGCTGATTGCGAGTTTGAGTTTCCTCGGCCTCGGCCTGCAACCACCATTGGCGGACTGGGGCGCGATGGTTCGTGGTAATGCCGATGGCATCGCCTGGGGCTTTCTGCATCCGTTATTACCTGCAGCCTGTATTGCGGCGTTAACCATCGGCATCAACTTGCTGATCGATCGTTGGGTTTATAAAGCCAGCGGATTACGCGATGATCAATAGGAAAATGTAATATGAGCGAAAAATTACTTGAAGTAAAAGACCTGTTGATTGAAGCAGATATCGATGGTGTCTGGACGCCTATTGTTAACAGCCTGTCGATGACGCTGGAGCGCGGAGAAATCCTGGGGTTGATTGGTGAGTCCGGTGCTGGTAAATCGACCTTCGGGTTAACCGCTCTGGGATACGCCAAACCCGGATGCCGAATCGTATCTGGCTCGATTAAACTCGATGGCGTCGAACTTGCTGGTAAACCCGACGCCGAATTGCGCAACATTCGCGGTAATAAAGTAGCTTATGTAGCCCAATCCGCCGCTGCCTCGTTTAATCCGGCCCATACACTGGAAGAGCAATTTGCTGAATCGCCAGTACAGCACGGTAAAATGAAAATGCCGGAAGCACTCAAGCGCAGTGTTGAGATTTTCCGTCAGCTCGATTTGCCCGACCCTGAACACATTGGCGATCGTTACCCACACCAGGTATCGGGTGGGCAGTTACAACGTGCGATGACTGCGATGGCGTTGGGTTCGGATCCCGATATCATTATTTTTGACGAACCCACCACCGCACTTGACGTAACAACTCAAATCGAGGTGCTAGGCGCGATTAAGGAAGCGATTAAGCTGCGAAATGTCGCGGCCATTTACATCAGCCACGACCTCGCAGTGGTCGCACAAATGGCCGACCGCATTATGGTACTGCGTTACGGTGACCTGATCGAAGAAGGCGATGCGCGTGAAATGCTGGCTAATCCAAGGGAACCCTATACGCAGAAATTGCTCAATGTGCGGGCAGTACGTGAGAGCCGATATGATCACGATAAGGAGGATATTCAACTCAAGGTAGAGAATGTTACTGCACGTTATCCCGGCGCCCCTAGTGACGTTTTGACCAATATCAATCTCGAGATTGTCAAAGGTAAAACAATTGCCGTAGTCGGTGAATCTGGTAGCGGCAAGAGCACGTTGGCACGTGTCATAACCGGCTTATTGCCACCTAGTCAGGGAAGCGTGAAATTCAATGATCGAATTCTGACCCCTACGCTAAAGTCCCGACCGAAAGAAGATCTGCAAAAAATTCAAATGATTTACCAGATGGCGGACGTGGCGATGAACCCGCGACATAAAATAAAGGATATTATCGGCCGCCCGGTGGAATTTTATCTTGGCATCACGGGTCAAGAACGTGAGCAACGCGTGCTTGAACTACTGCAACAAATCGAAATTCCTGAAGACTATGCCGATCGATACCCGGCGCAATTATCTGGCGGCCAGAAACAACGCGTCTGTATCGCTCGCGCCCTGGCAGCGGAACCCGAACTCATTATTTGTGATGAGGTTACCTCTGCACTCGACCAGCTGGTCGCCGAGGGCATACTCGATCTGTTGCTTAATCTTCAAAAAGAACTCAACGTTTCCTACCTGTTTATCACCCACGATCTCGCCGTGGTAAAGGCGATTTCCGACGAAATTGTGGTGATGTATCAAGGCCGTGTCGTTGAACAGGGGAGCAAGGCCGAAGTTCTGGAGCCTCCTTACGTACCCTATACCGAACTGTTATTGTCGTCGGTACCCGAAATGGATCCCGACTGGCTCGACGATCTGGTCGACCGGCGCAAACGCGGGGAAGCGCCAACGGCGGAAAGCATCGCTTCCTGATACAGGCTCAGTCAGACGGAATAACAGCGGGGAATCTGGTGTGCTAGCTAGCTTTCAGGTTTGGCGGGTTGCTTGGTCGGTTTGCGCGCGGCGTATGCCGAGTATCCGAGTGTCGAGCGTTCATCGAGATTTGCGGCGTATTCCTTGACATACTCGGTGACCGCCTTGAGGCTGCCGGAGCGTTTTCCTATTATTTCTGATGTTCCCTCGCCGATAACATATTCGTACCACTCCCCTTCGGTCACACCCTCGGGTGGATCCGTTTTCTCTATGCTGGTGACCGGAAACTTGCGCACATTTATTACACTTTCGGATGAATCAGTCATATTTTTTCCTAAACCGTATATTGATCAGGCAGCTGCACGCCGACCGGGTTTGTAGCGATGATTTCCGCCTTTTGTTGCAGTTTTTATCGATTGGCCCTTGCCTTTCTGCTGGAAGCGTCGTTTCGGTTTGTTCTTGTTTTGAGGTCGACCACGCTCGATTGGTTCCGCTTTTATCGTCGCGTCGGGTTGATAACCTTCGATCACGCGCTTGGGAATCTCACGCTTGATCAGGCGTTCTATATCCTTTAGCAATTTCAGCTCATCGACACAGACCAGCGAAATGGCTTCACCTTCGCGTCCGGCGCGACCGGTGCGACCGATGCGATGCACATAGTCTTCGGGAACGTTGGGTAAATCATAATTGACGACGTGTGGCAACTGGTCGATATCGAGCCCGCGTGCGGCAATATCGGTCGCGACCAAAACCTGCACCTTGCCCGTTTTGAAATCGGCAAGCGCACGGGTTCGCGCACCCTGACTCTTGTTGCCGTGGATCGCGGCAGCATTGATGCCATCGGTAATCAATTGCTCGGACAGTCGGTTGGCACCATGCTTGGTGCGACTAAAAACCAGCACCTGTTGCCAGCGGTTAGAACCTATCAGGTGCGACAGCAATTCACGCTTGCGGCTCTTGTCGACGGGATGAATAACCTGCTGGATAGCTTCCACGGTAGTATTTCCCCTGGCGACTTCAACCAGGGCAGGCGACTTCAGCAGGCCATTGGCAAGTTTCTTGATATCGTCTGAAAAAGTGGCCGAAAAAAGCAGAGTTTGCTTCTGTTTTGGAACCAGGGCAAGCAGTTTGCGGATATCGTGAATAAAACCCATGTCGAGCATACGGTCAGCTTCGTCGAGTACCAGCAATTCTACACTAGAAAGATCAACAGATCTCTGCCCTACATGATCGAGCAGCCTGCCCGGCGTGGCGACCAGGATATCGACGCCGCGAATCAGTTTCTGTTTTTGTGGATTTATGCTGACACCACCAAATACCACGGTTGATTTCATTGGCAGCCATTTGCTGTAGCTGGTTATGCTTTCAGCAACCTGCGCGGCAAGTTCCCGGGTTGGCGTTACCACCAGTGCACGAATCACGCGACGGCCATTTTGCGGCGGCTTGGCTGACGCCAGTCGTTGCAATAAAGGCAGGGTAAATCCGGCGGTTTTACCGGTTCCGGTTTGCGCACTGCCCATCAGATCCCGTCCTTCGAGAATGAGTGGGATAGCTTGCGTTTGTATTGGGGTCGGCGTGCTATAACCTTTTTCGGATACAGCACGGACTAGCTCGGCTCTAAGGCCAAGATTATTAAATGACATGTTGTGAAATTCTCCAGCAATCAACCCGCCAGGCCACACTAATGTGACTGGAACGGTCAGGGTAGATTTAAATGCTAATGAGCGGGTAATCCTGAAAGATTACCGTTTAAAGACAGGTGCAGACCGATCGGCACCAGAAAGATTGCGCGCAGCATACACGAAAACGGTATTAATAGGTGAACTATAATTTGCAAGCACACAATCCCTTTCAGTATCACGTCAGACCACAGCACGCAGGTGGTACTCCCGAACCGACGCAGATTGACTGGATCCCGCGGTTAAACCGCGGGATGACAACAATTATTCTCGAGGCAATTTAGAACCCTGGATGACAACAACTAATTTCGAGATAGATCCGAACCCGGGATGACAACAGCGAGAGGAGCTCAGTTAGTCGTTATCGGTGAGTCCGGCGCCCGCGCCGGCACGTGATTCCTCGGTAGCCGGAACATAAATCTGGAACGCGAGATCATCGATGCGTTTGAAGATTTTACTATCGATTTGGTAGGCGAGAGTCGAAGGTAATTGCTGCGGAGTCGATAAATCTTCCCGGGAACAACTTACCGCGTCGACCTCGGGCAACAGCAAATCATCCCGATTACCTTCGATGCCGAGTCCGTTTTCAAAACAGCTCACGCGTACCCCGGCCCAGGCGGTGGTGAACACCGTTCGGTGACAACGCGCCGCTTGTCCCACGGTGGCGGCAAGCAACAGCGGATAGGCGGTAGGGCCAAGTTTGAATTCCATTCCTTCGAGCATTTGAGCCGAACGATCGGCAAGTGCCGCGCCGCTGATGACCGGACACAGCAAGCCAGCGCTCGATTGCCATGGCTGCGTGCTGCAGTCAGGGATAAGGCCACGGTAGTCCTTATCTTTTAAACATTGTAAATGTGCAAGCATGATTTCTGGGCCTGGCAGGTTGAAGGCCGCCAACCAGCGTGCAGCCTTGCCGGCCTCTTCGGCAATTCCCCAATCGAGTCCGCAGGCGCGCGCGGCCTTGCGTAGATAGGACTCGGTTTCAGCGAGTGTGAGGTTATAACTCACGGCGCCGCCGCAAGTAGCTCGTGTGGAAAAGGCGCATCCTGGTACATGCAGATGCGTACCCAACGGTCCGAGCGGGGATCAAACTTGGTGGCGCCGAAGAACGACAGCTTGCAACGCAGAATATCGATCGGCAGCATCTCGGCTGCAATGAGGTTGTCCTGAATTTCGGCATAGGGGCACGAAGCCAGGTTCTGCACGCGCCGTGCCGTGTGGCGATGCTCAGGATGGGCCAACAGGAATTCAGCCGTGGTTGGCCCATCGCTCCATGCTTGCAATGCCGCATGCAGTCGCTTGATATCGCAACCAACAGCGAGCGGCAGTTCATACTCGGCTCCGGATTCCTGCAGCCGCTCGCCGACGCGTGGCTCAAGCTTTTCCGCCGAGGTGTACCAGAAACGGGCGCAATTTTCCGGCTGATCGTAATCGACCTTCAACGCCCATTCGCATTGCTTTTCGATAATCTCGCGCAGGCGCGAAACCGACATAGAGCCGTCGATGAAAAAGCTCAGATGCTCATCGGCGTCCATGCATTGCGTCAATTCATCGACCAACTCAGCATAGGGTTCGAGTAATAGTGATACCAACTGCTCCTGGCCTTCCAGTGACAGGTTATCTTCGGCCCAACGATAGAAGCGGTCCCAGGGATGATCATCGCTAAGTGATTCACTGCCGATGTAGCCTGCCATTTGCTCCAGATCAGAGGCCAGGGCTTTCAGTTTTTCAACCTGGATCGGGTGCTGCGAATGCCATTGCGAGACGTTGAAGCGGGCGTGTTCGAAATGTTGTTTGAACTCCTCGATCGCCAACGGTTCCGCTTGCGGCAGTGAGCGCACGCGGGCAATCGCTTCTTCGCGCGCCATCATCCAGTTATTGAGGAGCGCCGGGTGATTAATCAGGAACGGTGCCATGCCAAGTCCGGTGGAATTACCCACGCCGATGCGACGACGCAATTCGGGGTCGATGGTGACTGCCTGATCGCCACCACGGACGCTGGCAATATGCTCGACCAGGTCGATCGAAAACGCTCGCGTCAACCAAACCGATAACAATTCGGCCTGGAACGGTCCGCTGAGCTCGGGACGTTCGGCAATCGTCAGCCGATCGGCAGCGCCAAATTTGCCGGAACCATAAACCGCGGTAGTACGCATCAGGTAACCCACCGCTTCAAGCTGATCGCGATCAGGCTGCTTGCCATGCGAAAGACTATCGATAACGTGTTGCCATAGCCGTACCGAACGATTCGCGCGCGACAGGCTGAGCTCGGAGTCGGAAATTCGGCCCGCCTCCTGTTTCGGCACGTTTTGCTCGAGACGGTCGAGATCGGCCCCGCTCGGAATGCCATCATAAAGCGCGAAAGTGGCATCCCATGCCGTCGCGATGACACGGTCGGAGCGCATGTCATCGGGTAAATCATGCGAAAAGGCAACCAGCGAGTAGGTTCGCTCGGGTCCGTATACCGTGTATACCGCACGTCCGAATCCCTGCTCATCGATCGCCCACAGGTTGCGTTTGAATTTCCAGTCTTCTTTTTTAAGGCGCCGCAATAACGTGCGCATGAATGATAACCGGGTCTGGTGAAAGCTGCCCATACGTGCCAGCCGCATCACCACTTCGGGTGGTCTGCGATAATCCGCCGAGGCGGGCATCGGGTTGCTGTCAGCGCAATCTTGCATACTTAATAATCCGGCCCAAAGTTTTCATCGAAGAAGCGTAGCCAATTATTACCCATGATTTTCGCGGTGTCCGCAGCGTCGAACCCGACCTCAAGCAAGCCTTTTTCGACATTGCCGAATTCGCGATTGTCATGGAACCATTCCGGCATTGGCGGGAAGCCCGCATTGCTCGCCGAACCCTCGCCGTAATCGATCTTCTTGGTCCAGCGGCCGACGCGCATCCACTCGACCACCGAGTCCGGGTGATCCTGGCACAGGTCAGAACCGAGCCCGATATGGTCGACACCCATAATCTCGGCGCAATCGGCAATCATCTGACAAAAACTCTGCAGGCTGCAGTCGCTGCCGTCCTTGAGGTGATGGGGGTACATGCTAAAACCCAGCATACCGCCGGTTTCGCCTAGACCATTTAGAATTAGGTCCGACTTGTTGCGCAAGGCAGGATGCCAGAATGCCGGGTTGGCGTGCGTCACGACGATCGGACGGGCACTGACTTCGATCGCATCCAGGGTCGAGCGTTCGGCTGAATGACTCATATCGACAACCAGACCCACACGGTTCATTTCCTCGATCACTTCGCGGCCCATGCGGGTCACACCGGTGTCTTCGGTTTCGTAGCAACCGGTGGCCAGCAGTGACTGGTTGTTATAGGTCAGCTGCATGAAGCGTGCGCCGAGCGTATGTAAAATTTCGACCAGTCGAATATCGTCTTCGATCGGTGACGGATTCTGAAAGCCGTAAAATATTGCGGTGCGGTTAGTGTCACGTGCGAGACGCACATCGTCACCGCTGAAACCCTGGAAAATCAGGTGCGGAAAGCGTTCGAAGTAACTGTTCCACTGTTCCATGTTGGCCACGGTTTCACGAAAGTTTTCGTGGTAGGCAATAGTGACATGGACTGCATCAACCCCGCCGGCGCGCATCTGTTCGAAGATTTTCTCGGACCAGTTTGCGTATTGCAGCGCATCGATGCGATATGAGATTTCGGTCATGCCGGATTACCGCTCGCGATATAGGCCGTCTTGACCGTGGTGTAAAACTCCTGGGCATATTGTCCCTGCTCGCGCGGGCCGTAAGACGACTCGCCGCGTCCGCCGAACGGCACGTGGTAATCGGTGCCGGCCGTCGGCAGGTTAACCATCACGCAGCCGGTTTTAACGTTGCGGCGGAAATGCGTCGCACGCGCGAGACTGCTGGTAATAATCCCCGCCGTCAAACCGAAACGAGTGTCATTGACGGTTGCGAGTGCCTCTTCGTAGGAATCGACCTTGATGACGCAGGCGATTGGCGCAAACAATTCCTCACGATTGACCTGCCAGTCATTCTGCGTGCCGACGAAGACCGCCGGGGTCATAAAGTAACCCTCGGTTTCACGTTCGACATGCTCACCGCCACAAAGCAGCTCCCCACCTTCTTTTTTGGCAAGCTCGACGTTGGCCAGATTTTGCTGCAACTGTGCGTCACTCGAAACCGGCCCGATCTGGGTGCCCGGTTCGAGTGCGTGCCCGACCACCATGTTGCTCGCACCCTCGACCAGGCGTTCAACGAAATAATCATGCACATTCTTGTGCACCACGATGCGTGACGAGGCGGTACATTTTTGACCGGTGCTGCCGAAAGCTCCACCCAATGCACAGGCGAGCGCGGTATCGAGATCAGCGTCATCCATGATCGCGAGCGCGTTCTTGGAACCCATTTCGAGCTGAACCTTGGTGAAATTGGTAACCGCTGACTGGGCGATACCGCGTCCCACCGGGACCGAGCCGGTAAAGCTGATCGCGTTGATCTGCGGGCTTTCGACGAGCTCCTGGCCAACACCGCTGCCTGAGCCCATAACCAGGTTGAACAATCCCGCCGGAACGTCCTGGCGCGAGATGATTTCCGCGAGTGCGACTGCGCTTGCGGGCACCAGGTTGGCGGGCTTCCAGATCACCGAGTTACCAAACGCGAGTGCGGGCGCGATTTTCCAGACCGCGGTCGCAATCGGAAAATTCCACGGGGAAATAACAGCCACGGTACCCACCGGTTCGCGGCGCACATCAACTTCGACGCCTTCACGTACCGAGTCGGCATTGTCACCTATCTGGCGTAGCGCCTCGGCAGCGTAGTAGGTGAAAAACTGGCCCGAGCGATAAACCTCGCCCTTGCCTTCGGGCTGGGTTTTACCTTCTTCGCGCGCGAGCAAGGTGCCGAGTTCCTCGCAGCGGGCAATCAATTCATTACCGATAGCCATCAGCACGTTGTAGCGCCGCTCGAGCCCTGCACCCGCCCATTCGTGTTGCGCAGACTGCGCGGCATCGAGTGCACGCTGCAGTTGCGCGCTATCGGCCTGGGCGTACTGACCGATAGTATCGGACAAATCGGAGGGGTTGATGTTGGCGATTTCACTGGCGCCGGCGAGCCATTCGCCAGCGATGAAATTTTGGTTCAGGTTGGACATTACTTTTCCCGGGAACGGCTCATAGTAGCCCTACACAATAAATCCGGTCAGTCACGCCGTCAATGGCAAAACCCAACTTAAAAACTTTGTTGTATTCGAGGAGCATTCCAGTCGCCCCCTTGAGGAATGGCGATGCACAAAGCAACCGATAAAGGTCCTTGCGGCATATAGGCCAAGGAGCGGCGATGGTGACTAGTTGAGGACGAGGGTATCGCCGATCTTGGCGGGCTGGAACTGTTCGAGGTCGAGACCACGACGGTTCATTTCCTCGATCAGCAGCTGTGCGGGTTCGAGTATCGGCTCTATGGTCAACTGGAAGGTGCCCCAGTGGATCGGCAACGATTGCTGTGCGTTTACCTCGAGGTGAACGTCGATCGCCTGGGCCGGGTCGATATGTGCATTCTGCATGAAATAACGTGGAGCATAGGCACCGATCGGAATCATCGCCAGGCGAAAGGGCCCCAGGCGTTCTCCAATATCCTTGAAATAGCGCTCGTTATAACCGGTGTCCCCGGCAAACCAGCTCTTGAACCCTGCAATATCAACGGCCCATCCACCCCACAGGGTTTTATTGGTGTCCCAGGGTGTGCGTTTCGACCAATGCTGCGCCGGTGTCATCGTCACTTCGACCTGATCATTGAAGCGATGGCTCTCCCACCAGTCGAGTTCGACTACGCGCTCATCTGAAATTCCGCGTTCGAGAAACCAGGCCTTTAGCCCCAGCGGCACATACCAGAGTACCGAATCGCCAAACATATCGACCGTACGATGATCGAGCGAATCATAGTGATTGTGCGAAAGCACTATAAAATCAACCTGCGGCATCTGCTCGAAACTCAAAGCGGGTTGGGTGTAGCGTGGCTCGACGACTATTTCGTAGTAAAACGGGTACTGGGTGAGGTGCGGGTCGGTCAAATAGTTGATGCCTTTGTATTGCACCAATGCAGTCGCGTGCCCGATCCAGGTTACCCGTGGTTGGGTAGCGAAAGACTCGATCAAATCCAGGTCCGCTGCGCCGACGATCGATCTGATTTCCTCGGGATCACGCGGTGGCGGGTCATCCTCGCGCAGGCGCATAAAAAAATGCCCTAGAAACGACCCCTGTTTGGTACTAATGAATTCGCCATTACCGTGATGCGCTTTGGCTGGATCGAAATTGACGCCCGTGTGAGCACAACCCGACAGCAAAAGGCATAGTATGACGAGAATAGTTGGCCTTAATTGATTATGCTTTTTCACCCATCTACCTGCAAAGCTATTGCAGGCATTATACGGGCGAGGCGTGGTAACAGATCAACTGTCATTTCCCGGGATTAGCGTCAGTCTGCGGGGGGCTTTGCTTCAAGGTACTCGGTCATCTTGTCAAGGGCCAGCGGCGCGCTGAAATAGTAGCCCTGGTAAATCTTGCAACCGTATTGCTTCAACAGATGGAACTGGTCCAGTTCTTCGACACCCTCGGCAACGACCTCGAGGCCAAGGTGCTTTGAAAGCGCCAGAATTGACGCAACCATGGCCTGGTCACCCGGATCGTCACAGATATCCTTGACAAACGAGCGATCGATCTTGATGTGGTTTACCGGCAAGTTTTTTAAATGCGCCAGCGACGAGTAACCGGTACCAAAATCGTCTAGCGAGAAACTGATGCCACTATGGATGAGTTCCTTCATACGCAGTATCGCATCATCGAGGTTATGGATAATGTTGTGCTCGGTGATTTCCATCATGATGTTTTGCGACGGCACGTTGACGCGCGCGAGTTGCGCATGAATGTTATGCGCGAACTGGGCATCGCGAAATTGGCGTGGACTGATGTTAATGCATAACATGAAATCTTCTGCGACCAGGCCCTGGTCCATCCATAGTGTCATCTGCTTGAGCGCGGTTTCAATGACCCAACCACCCACTTCGACAATTTGTCCCGATGATTCAAGCACATCGAGGAATTCCGCCGGCGCAACCAGACCCAACTCTGGATTCTCCCAGCGAATCAGGGCTTCCGCACCGATTATTTCCATCGCGGTGTTAACCAGGGGTTGATAGTGAAGGCGGAACTGATCTTCCTTGAGCGCTCGATGCAACTGGTTTTCAAGCTCCAGTTGACGAGTGACTTCACTGCTCATGCTTTCGCTGAAAAATTCGAGCCTGTTACGTCCCTCTCGTTTGGCCCGGTACATCGCGGTATCGGCAAAACGCAGTAAATCATGGCCACTGGTTGCGTCTTCCGAGATCATCGAAATACCGATGCTCGCAGTCACGTGTAACTCGGTTTCATGGATTCGGCATTCCATCGAGATCGTGTCGCGGATCTTGTTGGCGATTTCGCGCGCACGGGAAATAGCCTGCCTGCCATCCTGGCTCAAGCTCGACAGGATGACGATGAACTCATCGCCTCCGAGTCGCGCCACGGTATCGTCACCGCGCACCTGTCCCTTTAGTCGTTGCGCCATTTCCTGTAGCACGAGATCACCGGCGGGATGTCCGAGCGAATCGTTGATGTTCTTGAAATTATCCAGATCAATAAAAAAAAGCGCGCCAAAACTCAGGTTGCGCCGTACGCGCACGACTTCCATATCGAGACGCTTGGCAAGCTCATTACGGTTCGGCAACCCGGTTAAGGTGTCGTAATAGGCGAGAAACTCGACGCGCTCCTCGGCCGCGCGCAGATGACGAATATCGTGCGCGATGGTTGAGAAAAACTCGATCTCATCAAGATTGTTGCGATGCGAAATCAGGACCTGGGACGTGAGTACCTTGTCACCATTAAGCGACATAAAAGTGGTTTCGTCAGTCCACATGCCCTCACGTATCGCCTGGGGAATACCTTCACTCAAAATCTTCTGGCCATCGGCGGGAGAGTGAAAATCCGCAAGGCGGATGCGGCGGATGTCTTCGTTCTTGCCGATTCCGAGCAGATTTCGGCCTGACTGATTTATATAGGTCAGGAAGCCATCCAGGTTAGCGATACAAATCAGGTCCGGAGTCGCTTCGAGAATCGCGGTCAGGCGTTGCTGACGTTCCCTGGCAAGTTTCTGATCGATGACAAGACGCCATTCACGCATCACCCGGTTCGCGGTGCGTGGCAATGATGCCAGGGATTCCTGGGTTTTGACGATATACTCGGCCGCGCCAGACTTGATCGCATTGACCGCCACTTTTTCGTCGCCATGACCAGTCATAACGATCGTTGGGAAAGCAGTTGCGGGAGCCAACAGCTCGGTACCGTGTCCATCAGGCAACCTGATATCGGTAATCACCAAATCAGGAGGGGTATGGTTAATCAGGGATTTTGCCTGTGCCAGGGTGGTGGTAATAACCAGCCTGCAATGCACCTCGGTTTCAAACGCCCGATTGATCAAGGACGCATGATCCGGGTTATCCTCGACGAGTAAAATATTATATTCTGGCTGGATGGGCATAGCGCTGCGTTTTTAACTGGTTTCCCGGTATGCAAACTTCTCGCCGTTTTATCGGCAGGCGCCTGATTATCCTAAGATAATACTTTTAACCTCTGCGCACTGCTGCCTGCTGGTTTCAACGATTTCAGCCAGATTGTTTTCATCGAGTTCCAGTTTCCCAATCAAGAACTCGTGTCTGGAATCATATTCACCTTCGCGCGCAAGATCGCTGCTGGTCAACAGGTTCGCCAATGCCAGGATCATGGTTGCCCGTTGATCGGTCCGGGCAAGTTGATACTGATGATGACAACGGGTGAGTTCAGCCAGAGTCACTGATAATCCCCATGCTTCGATCAGCAGGGCACCAACCTCGGCGTGATCAAAGCCCATTAATTCGCGTTCTGCCTGATCACGCAGCTGATGCTGCTCTTCGATCTGGCGTTTAACCGCATCGGCCAGGACCTCATCCTGCTGATAAATAACGAGAATACCGATATCGTGCAACATACCGCCAAGAAACAGTATCTCAGGCTCAGATCCGCCTATCGTCTTTGCAATCAGGCGCGCGGTGATTCCACAGCGCAAGCTGTGCAACCAGAATTCATCGATATTAATCCCACGATATTTTAATGCGCTCATCGAACCGACTACGGTAGTGGCCAATACCAGGTTACGCAGATCGAGCTCGCCGATAATACCGACCGCGCTTGAAACAGTCTCAATCTCGCGCGCAAAACCGTAATAGGAACTATTGGCGATACGCAGCACTCGCGCACTTAAGGAAGGATCGTAAGCGATAATTTCGGCAATCTGCTCGCGACTGTGCTCCGGATCATCGATCGTTCGCTGCAAGCTCAAATAAATTTCCGGCAGGCTGATTAGCTGTAAAACGTTTTCTACCAACGCCTGGGGTGTTTCCACTCTGACACCATTATCCACGATCTATTTTCTTGATTACGAAAGTATTCGTAAGTATAGACGGGATAATTTATAAATCTGTGGGATGCCCAGGGGCAAAAATGGGGATCTATCAGCGCCAGGGATTTTGATTCCAGGCGAGCCAGTAATGCCCGAGATTATCTATTAAAGACTCAAACTCGGAGAAATCCATCGGTTTAACAATATAACTATTGGCGTGGTACTTGTAAGACTGAGCGATATCTTTATCCGCCGTCGATGTCGTCAGAATCACGACCGGCGTTTTGCGGGTGTTTTCATCGGATTTTATACGGCGCAACACTTCAAGGCCGTCGATCTTGGGTAAACGAAGATCGAGTAAAACGCAGTGCGGGCTGGGGTACTTTTCCACGTCGCT
>CAXMSP010000019.1:0-6936 GCA_964196225.1 uncultured Gammaproteobacteria bacterium
CGATCATGCCGGCGTGGGTGATTATTATGGCGCCTTCGATGCCCAAACGATCTTTGACACCGAGGTTCCGGCCGATGCACTCGAAATTGAAATCTTCCGTGCCGATCACACCGCGTGGTCGAAAAAATTGAACCGGGTCGTAATGATGAACGAAGCACCGAATCACAGCAAAGAGGACTTTGTGCTGCTTTCCGGTACCCGGGTGCGCGAAATGCTGAGTGAAGGTATCGCACCGCCGAAGGAATTTTCACGCCCCGAAGTCGCTGAAATCCTGATCAATTACTATCAATCTTTATAAATAAAATCATCACTTATGCTAGATCGCGGGCAGTGTCTTTGCGATACTCCGTACTATGTCTGAAGCAGCATTAACACCGGGTCCTTCGTTCACACTGGAAGATCTCAAAAACCTCACCGACAGCGACATGCTCCGGGTAAACCAGGTAATCACCGACAACCTGGCATCGGAGGTGGCACTGATCAACCAGCTTAGTCAGCATATTATTCTCAGTGGTGGCAAACGCCTGCGCCCGATGCTGGTTATCCTCGCCGCCAAAGCCTGTCGATACCAGGGACAAGAAGATGCCCTGCTCGCCGCGGTGATCGAATTTATTCACACTGCGACCCTGCTGCATGACGATGTTGTCGATGACTCCGACATGCGTCGCGGCAAGGAAACGGCAAGCACGATCTGGGGTAATGAAGCCGCAGTACTGGTCGGTGATTACCTTTACTCACGCGCCTTCCAGATGATGGTGCGGGCGCAGTCGATGGCGATCATGGATTTGCTGGCGAATACGACCAATACCATCGCCCAGGGAGAAGTGCTACAGCTGCTCAATATTCGTAATCCGAATACCGATGAAGCCAAGTATCACCAGGTGATCTATGCCAAGACCGCGTGTTTGTTCGAGGCCGCGGCCCGTATCGGTGCCTTGCTCGGAGCAGTGCCTGCGGAACAGGAGCTTGCGCTGCAAACCTACGGCAAACACCTTGGCGTCGCATTCCAGCTAATCGACGATGCGCTCGATTACTCGGCGCAAAGCGACGAGCTGGGTAAGAACGTCGGCGATGACCTGGCCGAAGGCAAACCAACCTTGCCGTTGATTCGCGCCATGGAGGTCGGCAATACAAGCCAGATAAGACTGATCCGCGATGCAATCGAAAATAGCAAGGCCGATTGTTTCGACAATATCCACCAGGCGATTCAGGACACCGGCGCCCTGCAGTACACCATTGACCAGGCACAGTCGGAAGCCGAGCAGGCCAAGCAGAAAATTGCCTGCCTCGAGCAGTCCCCCTATAAACAGGCATTGCTCTTTCTGGCGGACTACGCGGTTGAAAGACGCTGTTGAACCCATTTGAAAAACTACTTGGCGAAAAGGCAACGTTACTTGCCGACGGGGCCACGGGTACCACGTTCTTCGGCCTGGGACTGCAGAGTGGTGATGCCCCGGAACTGTGGAACATCGATTTTCCCGAACGGGTAGCCCTGCACTACCAGGCCTTCGTCGATGCCGGATCAGACCTGATACTAACCAATAGCTTTGGCGGTACCCGCTATCGACTCAAACTGCACCAGGCTGAGTCGCGGGTAGCCGAGTTAAATATTGCCGCGGCGACGATTCTGCATGGGGTGGTTAACAATTGCGATCGCGAAGTCATCGTTGCGGGCTCGATTGGACCCACCGGCGAAATACTTGCACCGCTGGGAGATTTACAGGCCGAAGATGCCATCTCGGCCTTTGCCGAGCAGGCACTCGCACTGGAGCAGGGTGGCGCCGACGTTATCTGGATAGAAACCATGTCCTCGCAGGAAGAAGTCGAGTACGCAGTGCGAGGTGCCCAACAAACGGCTCTGCCGATCGTCTTCACCATGAGTTTCGACACCAATGGCCGCACCATGATGGGTGTGGGTGCCGAGGATATGATGAAATTGAACCACCGCCTCGGCGTGCATGCCTGCGGCACCAACTGCGGTATCGGTGCATCCGAAGTGGTCGCGGCGATCCTGAACATGCAAGCCAGCAAGCCAGCCGATGGCAACGATCCGGTTCTCGTGGCCAAGGCAAACTGTGGCATTCCCGAATTCATAGACGGTGAGATACATTACAACGGCACCCCCGAAATCATGGCGCGCTATGCCACCATGGCGCGCGACGCCGGTGCGCGTATCGTCGGTGGCTGCTGCGGTACCTCGCCTGAACACGTCGCGGCGATGCGCCATGCGCTAGACAATACTGAGCCCGGTCCGGTTCCGAGCATCGAAGATGTAGAACGCGAGCTCGGCACGGTGACTAAAGGCGCGCACGCCCAGGCTGGCGGCCAGCACGAGGTGCAAACGCGCGGCAGTTCTCGTCGCCGCAGAAAACGCTAAACCCCGGTTTTTTGCGCGATTAGACGCGGTACTCGACTCCGGGGAAGACGCACAGCATTTCGAACAACAGGTTCGCCGCGACCAGAGACGTGTTACCCGAGGTATCGTAAGCCGGCGCGACCTCAACCAGGTCGCCGCCCACAAGATCCAGCCCACGACAGCCCCTGACGATTTCGAGTCCCTGGTGAACGGTCAGGCCGCCAATCTCCGGGGTTCCGGTACCGGGCGCATAGGCAGGATCGAGACCATCAATATCAAAAGTCAAATATACCGGACCTTCGCCGAGTTGCTCCCGCACTTCGCCCATCAGCGGGGCCAACGATTTGTACCAGCACTCCTCCGCCTGCACCACGCGCACACCCTGGGAACGTGGCCAGTCGAAATCATCAGCCTCGTAGCCGCTGGCGCGCAAACCAATTTGAACCATGCGTGTCGGCTCGATCAGGCCCTCCTCGATGGCACGTCGAAACGGCGTGCCGTGCGCGATAGGTTCGCCAAACATATGATCGTTGATGTCCGCATGCGCATCGATGAGGACAATGCCGACGGGACCGTGTTTCTTGTGCAAAGCGCGCAGTATCGGCAGCGAAATGGTGTGATCGCCACCGAGCGTTAGGGGTTTGCATTTCGCTGCAAGAATTTCATCATAGGCCTGTTCGATAATCGCAACCGATTTTTGCAGGTTGAAGGTGTTGATTGCGATATCACCGAGGTCGGCCACCTGTAGCGAATCGAAGGGCGCCGCACGCGTTGCCATATTGTAGGGACGAATCAGGCAGGACTCGGTGCGGATCTGGCGCGGGCCGAAGCGCGAACCGGCGCGATTTGAGGTTCCGATATCGAACGGCACACCGACAAAACCGACGTCGAGCCCGGAGGGGTCGGGCGTATGCGGCAGACGCATCATCGTCGCAATCCCGCCAAAACGCGGCATTTCATTACCACCGAGGGGTTGATTGAATTTCTTGTCGCTCATGCTCTGTTCTCCGGGGCTGGTTGCAGGCCCGTCAGGTTACAGCTTAAGTGGGAAGCACCTGCGCTACCGACAACAATAAGGTCGTAATTGTTATAAGAGCGCCGGGTCACGTCGATCTAGATTCGAAAAGACGCGAGACCTTTCTTGGGCTTGGTTTTGACCGAATCCTGCGGATACAAATGTGCGAGCCAGTGCTTTTCCCATAAACGAAAACCGCGGGAGACCGCCAGCACGATGATAAAGTACAGCACCGCGGCGGTAATAAAACCCTCGTAGGCAAGATAATAGCGACCGTTGAGCCAGCGCCCGACGCCGAGTATATCCTGAATCGTGATCGTGCTTGCGACGACCGACCCGTGCAGCATGAAAATGACTTCGTTGGAATAGGCCGGTAACGCGCGTCGAAATGCGCTGGGCAGGATAATACGCCGCATGCGCATCGGCCTGTTGAAACCGCAAGCCTTGGCGGCTTCGACTTCGCCCCTGCTGGTATTCACGATCGAACCCCGCAGCAATTCGGTGGTATAGGCCGCGGTGTTGAGTGAAAACGCGATCAGCGCACAATACCAGGCTTGCGACAAAATGGGCCCCCACAGGAATGTTTCGCGGATCCATTCGAACTGCCCCAGGCCGTAATAAATCAGGTAGGTCTGTACCAGCAACGGAGTGCCACGAAACACGTAAGTGAACACCCACACCGGTGCATTGAGAAACGGATTATTGCCGGCGCGTATAATTGCCAGTGGGATCGACAAGATGCCACCAACGACTAGAGAAATTATCGTTAACTCCAGGGTCGTCAAGGCACCCCAAAGGAAACGATCGAAGTTTTGCGCAATCAATACGACATCGATCGGCGACCAGGTATCGAGAAACGTGACGATAGAATCACCCATCCTCAGACCTCACGATGCCCTTGCTGTACTTTCTATCGAGCCAGCGTAATCCGGTATCGGAAATCGCGGTCAGCACCAGGTAAATCATCAGCACCGCAAACATGAAGGTAAACAGCTGGCGCGTGGAGCGACCAGCGACGAATCCGTTGTAGACGACGTCTTGCAACCCGATTACCGAAACCAGCGCGGTCGACTTGATTTGTACCAGCCAGTTATTTGAAAAACCGGGCAACGCGTAGACCACCATCTGCGGCCAGATAACACGACGAAATATTGTAAATCGGCTCATGCCGCAGGCAACGCCGGCTTCTATCTGGCCTTTCGGTATCGCCAGGATTGCACCGCGGAACGTTTCGGTCATGTAACCACCAAACACAATGCCAATGGTACCGACGCCGGCCGCAAACTGGCTGATTTCAGCGTAGTCCCACAGACCGGTCAGAGTGCCTATACCATTGGCCAATTCCTGACCACCAAAGAATACCAGCAGAATCAGGACCAGATCAGGTACCCCGCGCACGATGGAGGTATAACCCGCTGCGGTTTTCTGTGCGGCAGTATTTTTGGACAGCTTGGCCCAGGCGCCGAGCAAACCGAATAATACTGCAATAATCAGTGATAGCAGCGCGAGTTTTATGGTCACCCATGTGCCCGATAATAACTGGCCCTGGTATTCGATTATCAAGTCCACTTTAGTGCCTGTTATTCAGATTGAAATACCCGGCCTGATTTTTACAGGCCGGGTTAGCCTCATTAAGACGATTAACCACCATAGATATCAAACTCGAAATATTTGGCATTAATCTTCTGGTAAACCCCGTTGGCACGAATCGCCTTGATTGCCTTGTTGAGCTCCATGCGCAATTCGTCATCCGCTTTACGTACCGTCATGCCGGCACCAGGCCCGTGGCATGCCTCATCATGCTGGTCTGCGCCGGTAAATTCAAAGTCCTTGCCGGCATCGGTTTTGAGGAAGCCGTCATCGGCTGCAATCGAATCCGAAAACTGGGCATCGATACGACCAATCGCAAGGTCCTGGAAAACTTCGTCCTGGGTCCCGTAAAGCACCAGTTCGGCTTCGGGATACATCTTTTCCATGAAACACTGGTGCGTGGTACCGCGTTGCAGACCGATACGTTTGCCCTTCAGCCCACTTTTGCTGATCTCCAGTCCGGCACCTTTTTTGGCGACGAAATTTGCGGGCGTGTTGTAGTACTTGT
Source organism: uncultured Gammaproteobacteria bacterium (assembly GCA_964196225.1). GTDB lineage: Bacteria > Pseudomonadota > Gammaproteobacteria. Next base: position 5,470 of record CAXMSP010000019.1, read on the forward strand.
CGCTGAAATTGACGCGCTTCTTGCGTTCCTCGGTAATCGACATCGAGGCGACAATGGTATCGAATTTTTTAGCCATTAGCGCTGGAATCATGCCGTCCCAATCTTGCTCTATAAGAACGCATTTACGCTTCATTTCGGCGCAGATTGCCTCGGCAATTTCGATATCGAAACCCTTCAAGGTGCCGTCGGATTCCTTCCACGAAAACGGGGGGTAAGCTCCTTCGACACCGACACGAAGATCGGCAGCCTGAACGCTTCCCATTCCTAGCATTAGTGCAGTGGCGGTCAACGCCATCATTAATTTTCTGAACTTCATCTTATTTTCCTCACTTTGGTTGTGTTTCACTGAGAAACTATATTGTTATGCCCTTCGGGCGGTTACTGCATCGTCCTCGACAGGAATTTGCGAAAACGATCAGAATTCGGATTTTTAAACATTTGATTGGGTTCACCCTGCTCCTCCACCCGGCCCTCGTGCAGGAACACGACCTCTGACGATACGTCACGGGCAAAACCCATTTCATGGGTAACGACCAACATGGTGCGCCCTTCCTCGGCAAGATCGCGCATGACTTTGAGCACTTCACCCACCAGCTCCGGATCCAGTGCCGAGGTCGGCTCATCAAACAACATCACCTCGGGATTCATCGCCAGGCCGCGTGCTATTGCCACGCGCTGCATTTGACCACCGGACAATTGCGCCGGGTAGTAGTCCTTGCGCTCAAGAATTCCGACCTTATTGAGCAAGGCTTCAGCCTGCTCAATCGCCTCGGCCTTTGGGATTTTCAGTACATGCACCGGTGCCTCGATCACGTTTTCAATGACCGTCATGTGCGACCACAGGTTGAAACTCTGAAAAACCATGCCGAGGCGTGCACGCAGGCGCTCGACCTGGTGGATATCTTCGGGTTCATAGCGACCGGATTTGCTGGTATGCATAAGAATTTTTTCGCCAGCGACGAAGACATCGCCAGCGTTGGGGATTTCCAGCAGGTTAATACAACGCAGGAAGGTGCTCTTGCCGGAACCGGAGGCGCCCAGTATCGAAATCACATCCCCTTTATGCGCACTCATCGATACGCCGCGGATTACTTCAACGTCACCAAAGCTTTTATGCAGGTCTACGACCTCTAGCGCGGCGTGATCGGCTGATGCTTCGCTCATTCGGTTTATCCTCCCGAATTTATCGCTTTTATTACGATAGTTTTTTAGTTATTGCGGCATATTAACACTTTTTTAGACCCTTAAACTAGCTGCTGTTGGAGCACTGGGTCAGGCCCTAGAGCGCCAGCAGGCGATCAATCGTGCGCTGTGCCCGTGCCGCATAACCGCCCCCAAACAGATTGGCATGGTTCAGTACGTGGTAGAGATTATAAAGTTCCCGCCGCTCGGCATAGCCGCTGTCGATCGGGAAATGCTCACTGTATCTGGTAAAGAAGTGTTCCCCCGGATGACCGAACAGTTCCA
>CAXMSP010000020.1:0-8335 GCA_964196225.1 uncultured Gammaproteobacteria bacterium
GCTCGGGGTCGATCACATTCTGTCAGGATACGATCACCTCAGCTTCGTACTCGCACTGATGTTGATTGTCAGTGGTTGGCGCCGCCTGTTGCTGACCGTAACCTCTTTCACTCTCGCCCACAGTATTACACTGGCCCTCGCGACGCTTGGGTTGCTGTGGCTGCCGGGACCGCCGATCGAGGCTACGATTGCACTGTCGATCCTGTTTCTCGCCAGTGAACTGGTAAAGATCAATCGAGGATATACGAGCCTGACTGCCCGCTATCCCTGGATTGTGGCTTTTGTTTTTGGCTTGCTGCATGGCTTTGGTTTCGCCGGCGCGCTGTCGGAGGTGGGCCTGCCGCATAATGAAATCCCGCTGGCCCTGTTAATGTTCAACGTGGGCGTGGAACTGGGTCAGCTAATGTTCATCGCGGTTGTCCTGATATTGACCGAGGTTCTGTACAGGATACGCAAAGAATGGCCAGCCTGGATCCGGCAAGTACCGGCCTACGGTATTGGCGGTCTGGCCGCTTTCTGGCTCATCGAACGGGTGAGTGGATTTTAAGCGCGGTTCCGTTATTCCGGGGACAGTATACCTTTTTACCGGCCCACCCAGATTACAGGAAATAGGTATACTGTCCCCATTCATTCCGAGCCCTGATTATAGGGATTTTCGCGAGACCCTCGAACGCCGGGGAAGGTATTATGAATCGTTCACATAGGTACCCAGGTCGCATATTGTTTTTCCTGATTACTTTCGGGTTTGCGCTCCCCTGTTTTGCGCTGGATCTGGAAGCCCGTAAATGGAACCATATTCCCCTTGGAAGCAATTTTGCCGGGGGTGGCTATGCCTATACCGAAGCCGATATTAGTGTGAATCCCGCGCTGTTACTCGAAGACGTTGAAATGAAACTGGATACGGTTGCTGCGAAGTATGTACACGCATTCGAGTTTTTGGGTAAATCGGCCCGTATCGACATCGCCCAGGCCTACCAGGAAGGCAGATGGAAAGGACTGGTAGATGGCGTACCCGAGGCCGTTAAACGAAGCGGCTGGTCGGATACCTTTGTCCGTTTTGCGGTTAACCTGTACGGTGCGCCACCGCTACGCGGCAAGGAATTTGGCGCTTACCGGGCAAAGACCAGGGATGAAACCATCGTCGGCGCGGGATTGGTGGTGCGTTTGCCGACCGGTGATTACATGGACGATAAGCTGATCAACCTGGGGCAAAACCGGTATGCTTTTCGACCCCAGATCGGTGTCGTTCATACCCGTGACAAGTGGACCACTGAAGTGACTGCCGAAGTGGCTTTCTATACCGACAATGACGATTTTTTCAACGACAAAAAACTTGAACAAAAGCCGTTGCTGTTTACCCAGGCTCATTTTATTCGCAGCCTGGGCCCCGGAGAATGGTTAAGTTTGAGTCTGGGTTATAACTACGGTGGAGAAAATACCGTCGACGGTGACGACAAGGATAATCGGAATCAGAATACTGGCTGGGCGCTTGGCTACAGTTACCCGATAACACGTCAATCCGGCATTAAAATTTCCTATGTTAAATCTCGTACCGAAGAATCAACGGGATTTGATACCGAAACCCTGGCCCTGGGTATGGTGTTCTCGTGGTGATTAGATTCCGGCGCTGACTCGGCTTTTACCTTAGGTCGAGTTTGATAAACCCAGCGGTGATTTTGCCTGGAGTTGTGATTCGAATCTTGAAACCATAAAAGTACCGCCATTGACAACCATTGGGGGGCCAGAATTTAGTGTAAGTTAGTAAAAAGCAGACACTGGGAGTGTTATCTCGAGCGACTGTTAACGACCCATAAGAGACACTCGCTACAAGATGCCTAGAATCAAGTGGCCTATCTTGGATTTCAAGCAGGAGCGACCAATAAAAACGTTATGAAGACTTGTTGGAAGGACAAACTGTTGATAATCGGCAAATTTGGTGGTTGACAGAATTCAAACAACCGAAATTCAGTAGGAAGGCGCGCTCGTTATTGATGAACTGACGGGATATGAATGTGGTGGGCATCAACCCAAATCACCAGCTCGATGTTTTCTCCAACCGAGCCTTGACAGCTTGTCAATTAGGTGTCGTTGTGAATCGTTACCGGGTAAAATCTGCCGATCCGACAATGTCGAATTACATCCGCAATGAGAGCCATCGTATTTAGAGACGACGCCACAGCCGCTAGTCGCAAAAGTTCTCGAACACTCCGTACACTGTCCATGGTGCTAGCTTTTGGCTTTAATCTGCTGCTGTTGCTCGGCGCCGGTTTATACTTCATGAATGATAATGATTACCGGCATGTCCTCATCTGGTCGGCTGATTATTTCCTCGACAGCCAGCTTGAAATCGATGGTGCGTTTTCGGTTAAATTTGGCAGGGAAGTTGAGCTCAGGGCTGAAATAGTTCGTCTCAAAGCCAATGACAGCAGTTATGACTTGTCGCTTGGCAAACTGAAATTAGAGCAGAGATTCGCATCATATCTGAGCACAGGTACCTTTTGGATCAATAGTCTGAATATCGAGGATCTACATGCTGAAATAGTAGAAACCGGGGGCGGAGAGGATTTTGACTGGCAGACATTTTCCTTGCCGTTTGTAGTCATCGAAAAAATACAACTACGCAACCTGTCCCTGGCCTACACGGAAATTGATCAGCAGCGGAATAGCTTCAGCCTGAGTCATGTTTCACTCGACGATTCTGACAACGAGGGTCCGGTAAAAGTCAGCGCTGCCGGCGTGATGAACGCGCATACTTTGCAGCTCGAAGGTACGCTGGGCTCATTGCAGCAGCTGCGCAGTATGGATCAGAACTACCCTGTTGAACTGACGCTGCGCAGCGACGCTGTTGACGGTAGCTCCGCAAGCAAGCAGGGCAAGATGGTTATCAATCTCCAAGGCTCTGTAGGCAGTACATTGTCAGGCAGTAGCCTGGTGGAGGGCACATTTGATGTGGCCGTTCCCGTATTGGTGCCGATATTCAGCCAGCAGATAAACGCCGACAAGCTGGGTCATTTACAGGGTAGCGTGAGTGTCGCTGATGTGGGTGGTCGCTGGGGTATCCAGGAAATCCAGTTCGCGGCAACCGATACCAATGCATATCAACTGAGTGCCGATGGCAAAGTCGATAGTTCGGGTAAGTATGATCTGCGCACTGAACTCGAGGTGTCTGACCCGGAGGCATTCGGTGCCCGCTTCGGTGGCGATTTTGCCGGGTACGCGCCTTTTAAAGGTAAAGGTTTGGTCTCAGGTAATACCAACAGGCTCAGTTTTCAAGGTAAGGCGAGCATCGGCAGAATAGAGAGCGAAACGGCATTGACCGCCACACTGGTGGGAGGCAAACCGTTTATACAGGGAAAGTCGACTATTGCGAATTTGTACCTGGCGGATATCGGCATAAATCAGCGCATAAGTCTGCCAGTTGATGCCCTGGCCAAAGCTAAGCCCGAAACGCCTGCCGTGATAGCTGACGTTGCGGTAAAGGCTGAGCCTGATATTAGCGGGCAGCCAAAACCCGCAGTACCAACCCCGGCATCTGCCGATAGCCAACCTGCTTTTGATCACGAGCCACTGGACTTTGCCTGGCTACAGCAATCCAATCTTGATTTGGAAATTTCGATCGATCAGGTTACCGGCGCCGATTTCTCGATTGACAAACTGGCTGGCCAGGTCAAGCTGACCGACGACGTGCTGCGAATATCCCCCATGCGAGTTACATTTGACGGCGGGACCGCGGATCTCGAGCTTGCCGTGGACGCGCGCAAAACCCCGTCTGTGACCCTCAAGGTAACGGCCGATGACCTGCTGCTCGGGGGGGTGGTGCCACATGAGCAGCAGGAAATGCAGGTAATGGGTAAAGCCAGTCTGCATATAGACATCAATAGTAAAGGGCGCTCTGCACACGAACTGGCATCCGCTCTGGTGGGAGACGTTAGTTTAGATCTGGAAAATATCCATTTGCCCAGGCGGTACGTGGATTATCTAACGGCTGATGAGTTGGAAGCCCCCGCCGCCAGTGATGCTTACACCATGCTTGAAATCGATGGTGCAGCTGCGCTCAAGTTTGGCAGTGAACTTGAATTCAGCGCCGAAGCGGTTCGCATGCGGACCAATGACGGCAGCTATGACCTGTCGTTGGGCAAAATGAACCTGCAGCAGAATCTCGTTTCATATCTCGAAACGGGTGCATTTTCGATCCACCGTCTGAACATGGCGGACCTGCATGCCGGGATCATTGAAACTGCAAACGGGCAGGAGGAAGACCTGCCGGAAAACGACTGGCACGAATTTGACTGGCAGATCAATGACTGGCCGTTCGTGATCATAGAAGAAATGCAGCTCAGTAACCTTTCCCTGGTCTACACGGAGGGTGATGAAAAGGATAGCGCCAGTCTGAGTAGTCTTGTACTCGACAATGATAACAGTGAGGAGCCGATGACGCTGAGCGCTGTCGGAATGGTGAACGCGCGCACACTGAAACTCGAGGGCACCGTGGGTACGCCGGCACAGCCCCGCAGTAAGAACCAGATTTACCCGATAGACTATACCCTGAGCGTCGGCACTGCCGATGTCCCGCCGAACAAGCCGGTGATCGAATTCAATGGCTCCGTGGACAGGACCCTGCCGAGCGGTGGTTTGATCAAGGGTAGGTTCGATGTGGCGGTTTCCGAGCTAGTGTCGATTTTCGATCAGGAGATAACCACGTACAAGCTGGGTCATCTGCAGGGCGACCTGGAATTCGCGGATGTGGATGGCCGCTGGGGCATCAAAAAACTCAATCTCGCCTCAACCGGTACGGATTTGTATCAACTGCGTCTCGATGGCGCAGTCGATAATTCGGGCAAGCTTGAACTGCGCAGCAAGCTCGATGTGCCTGACCCGCCCGCATTCGGTGCGCAGCTCGACATCGATCTCACCGGGTATGCGGCTTACCAGGCAAGGGGTGTGCTCATAGGTAACAGGAGCAGGCTTGATTATAAGGGTCGTACGAGCATCGGCAGGATAGAGAACGAAATGACGTTGGCTGTCTCCCTGGTGGAAGGCAAGCCGGCTATTCAGGGGAATATCCTTATTCCGGCGTTGTATCTACCGGATATCGGCATAAATCAGCGCTTAGCTGTGCCAGACGATGACTCGAAAAAAGATAACCCCCATATCGATGAAGCTGCAAAACCCGAAGCACCAGCGCCGGTAACTGCCGACAGCCTGATTGTTTTTGACCGCGAGCCGCTGGACTTTTCCGGGTTGCAGCACTTCAATCTGGATCTGGAAATTTTGATCGATGATATTATCGGTGTAGATTACACGATTGATAAACTGGATGGTCGGATCAAGCTCACCGAAGGTGTGCTGCGCATATCGCCCATGCGCCTGACCTTTGAGGGTGGGGCTACGGATCTCGATCTTTTACTGGACTCGCGCAACACTCCCTCCTTCACCTTCAAGGTGACGGCTGATGACCTGGTACTCGGGAAGATGATATCCGAGTTGCAAAAAGAGGTGCCGGTAAAAGGTAAAGCTCATCTAAATATAGACATCAACAGCGAGGGACACTCACCGCACGAACTGGCATCCGAGCTGTCGGGAGAGCTTAGTTTCAGTCTCGAAAATGCCCGTTTGCCGACGATATACGTCGAATTTCTATCGGCTGACGTGTTTGGTTTGTTTGCGAGAATGGTCACTTTCGATAACTCTTATACCACGCTGAACTGCGTCATGACCGGGTTTGATGTTGATCAGGGTGTCATGACAAGCAAGCTTTTGTTTGCGGACGGCCCCAGGCTTTCGATAGAAGGTACCGCGTCCGTGGACCTGGGGCAGGAAACCATCGACATGGAGTTGTTGCCGAAGCGAAAGCAGCGTTTTCACTCGAACATTTCAGCGGTTAAAGTCACGGGCCCGTTGAAGGATCCGGATGTGAAGACTTCGTCCAGCAAGGCTGTGGCCACGACCGTCGGCGCGGCGGTTATAGTGCCACAGATCGTGGTTCCGGTTTTTCTCATCGAACAACTCTGGAAGCGTGTGTTTACTAGCAATGACGACTCGGGTTGTGCGAATTTTATCGCCGAGCATGAAGCTGGGCAACAGGAAGCTGCGCGGGATAAAGCCGAGTAGCAGAGGCCTTGCTAGTTGTAAAATTGGGGTCAGATTGTAGCTCCCTCAGTTTAATTCTTCAAGTTAGGTTTAAGTCAATAAATGTTTTATCGTTGATGTTGTTGGTAATGGCTAATTAGGGCTATTTAGCGAAAAAAATTATGGATATTCGAGCGGCAACTACGTGCCGGAAGCAGAAGTTAAAGAGTAAATTCTGAGTGTCTGCTTCTGGCCGAAGAACGACCCTGGCATTGCGAAATTGAGGGTCCGCTAACGGGAAAGCAGACACTCAAAACCCAAAGTTCAGCTTCCACTAACGACCCATGGCGGTCCCTCTTACGGATTCATAATTCAGTTGTTGCGCGGATGCAGTGAGCTATCGTCGACCAGCATTTTTTGTTGCCATTGCTCTTGTGTAGCCTCAACAAAACGCGGTTTGTCTTCAACCGGAAAACGAATCGGAACACCTGCCATGGCACCGGTCGCCTTGTTGTCTTTCTTGACAAATTTCCCGTTCACGATGACGTGGGGCAAACCTACCAGTGGCAAACCATTTTCCCCCGCCTTGTAGCTGGAGCCCTCGGCCACGGTTTCTGGGTTAAATACGACGATGTCGGCAACCATCCCTTGCTGCATGCGCCCGCGCACCTGCATCGATTTTAAGCCGGTTTTACCAAGGTGATAAGCCGACCAGTAACTCAATTGCGCCAAGGTGTGCATCAACGGCACGTTGTTTTCACGCGCTAGCCGCAGCACCGTGGTATGGCTGCCCGACGTGCGTGGATGGCCCTTGAACTTCGCTGGGTCGTCGTCCCAGCCGAGACCCTCGTTTTCTGACACATGCCGTCGCTGCCGACGACCATGTGCGGCACGCGCAGCCACATTGGCAGCCATTTCTTACGCGCCGGGTTGAACACTACGATCGTACGGCCCGGGTCGTCTTTCACCACCTGCAAGTATTCGTCCTTTTTCAGGTACTTGTCCTGGCTCGGATCGTAAAGCACATCCTCATACTTGAGTCCGAGCATGTCTTCGAGGCTTTCTGGCCGCAGTGGCGCAGCGCCGATCGCAGTCGATGCGGCTTCGTAAGGGTAATATTCCGACCACATGTTCATACCTTGTGCGCGTGCCAATTTCAATTTCTCTTCGATTTCCCACCACCCATAGTCGTTGTTGTGCGAGTACAGTAGCGGGGCTTTCAACAGCGCAGCATTAGTGAATATCTCAGCAAAGCCCATCTGTGCCTCATTCGGTGGTAGGGTGCCGCCGTGAAATCGCGTGTGCGAAGCAATCGGACGCCCGTAACGCGCGGCTGCTTTTTGCACCTCAAACAGTTCGTAGGTACTGATCCCCTTTGCCGCATATCCGGGCGTAGTACCAATACACAGAGCGCCCTGTCGCAAGTCCTCATCGAGACGCTTTGTAATCTGGTTGATCTGCTCGAGATTGCTGACCGTGACCGACCAGCCCTCGATTTCGTCTTCGGCTGATTTGGCCCGTAAAATAAATGCCTCGATTGCGTCCACCGGTTCATTGATAACAATGTCGTCGTGCACGGTGATACGTACCATTTCGTGCGCCACGCACTGACCATAATTGATCGGCCACTTGCCTTTTTCCCGATCATACCAGGCGCCTATGTTGAGCCCGCCTAATTCATAGTCCATCCCCGAGGTCACGCCATCCATCATAGCCATCTTGATGACGAATTTATCGCTGCTGTGGGTATGGGTGTCGATAAAGCCCGCAGTTACCACATGACCACTGGCATTGATAGATTCAATACCGTCTATGTCTTTCTCGGAGATGACGGCAATTTTTCCATCTTTGATTCCAACGTTACGTGCGGCATCAAGCCTGGTTTCAGGGTCCATCACTCGGCCATTGAGAATGACGATGTCGTAGTTCTGAGCATGCGTTACTGGCGCAATAGTAAAAGTTGCTAATATCGCAAGTAGTACGAAACTGATTTGATTCACTTTATGATTCCCGGAAGGCTGTAATGGCTAAATTATTTCATAGTGGGAGTTAGCTTTCTATTTATTGCATTTAATCGAGCTTTAAAAAGAACGATACCCAATAAAAAGCAATGAGTTACTGAACTGAGCGTCCGCTTCTGGCCGAAGAACGACCCGGTGTTACGAATCTGAGTGTCCGTATATGGACTCCTCCTCGTTTGCAAGTAATCTGTCAATGGCAGCTGGCTCGACTGCATACGTATATCCGGCCTCTTCAGGTGGCATAC
>CAXMSP010000021.1:0-4447 GCA_964196225.1 uncultured Gammaproteobacteria bacterium
TAGCAGGTAACTGGAAAATGAACGGTAGTCTGCAATCCGTCATTGATCTGGTTGAAGGTATTAAGGCCGGGGATCCCGGCAAGGCTGAACTGGCGGTATGCCCGCCGGCCGTGTTTCTGATGAAAGTGGGTGGGATGCTGGCTGAAACCAGGATTTCGCTCGGCGCACAAAACGTTTGCGACCAGGAAGCGGGCGCCTTTACCGGGGAGATATCGGCCGGGATGCTGAAAGAATGCGGTTGCAGTTATGCGATCGTGGGCCACTCGGAACGTCGTGCGCTATACCTGGAATCGGACCAGCTGGTAGCGGCAAGATTATCAATGGCCTTAGGCGCGGAAATTATTCCGATCCTCTGCGTTGGAGAGACCCTGGATGAGCGCGAGCAAGGCGTGACCGAGACGGTTGTGGCGAGACAGATCGATGCGGCCCTCGATGTCTGTGGAATTGCGGGTATTGCGAGGTCAGTGATCGCCTACGAGCCGGTCTGGGCAATCGGGACGGGAAAAGTTGCTACGCCCGAGCAGGCACAGGCGGTACATGCGTTTATCCGCGCTAAACTCGCACAGCTCGACTCCAGCGTCGCGCAACAGGTACAGATTTTATATGGTGGCAGCATGAACTCGGCAAATGCGGCGGAACTATTGTCACAACCGGATATCGATGGTGGGTTGATCGGTGGCGCAGCGCTTAAAGCCGACGATTTTCTGGCCATCGCCCAATCAGCTTAGGAAGTACTATGGAAAATATCAACAGCATCTTACTGATAGCTCAAGTGTTATTATCGATCTCCCTGATCACGCTCATCCTGATACAGCATGGCAAGGGTGCCGATGCAGGTGCGGCATTTGGCAGCGGGGCATCGGCTACCGTTTTTGGTGCGCGTGGCTCGGGTAACTTTCTCAGCAGGGTCACAACCGCCGTTGCTATTTTGTTTTTCCTGGTCTGCCTCTCACTGGCTTATGTCTCGAGCAATCGCAGTGCGCCCGATAGTGTGACCGGCAGCGTAACCGCCGAGGATGCTATCGAAGTACCAATGCAGGAAGGCGACGATGTGCCTGCTGCGGTACCGCAAGAGAACAGTTCGCAGGAATCAGATTTACCCCCAGCCGAGTAGGCCGGGGCAACGCCGATGTGGTGGAATTGGTAGACACGCTATCTTGAGGGGGTAGTGGCGAAAGCTGTGCCGGTTCGACTCCGGCCATCGGCACCATACTTTAGGTTTCGACCCGGGTTTAACCGGAGCGAAACACTGCAACCAAAAACCTGGTTCCGGGCTGCCCGGAGCCGGGTTTTTTAATGATATGTGTGCGAATTATAACGCGACTTGGAGAATTCTTGACACTATATAAGGGCCGCAATAGACTGGCGCCTCGCTTTACTAATGCAGGCTCTCCGGGGGGCAGTACTCGAAACATGTTAGGTAATTATCTACCGATCCTGATTTTCATGACCATAACCCTCGTGATGGGCTCTGTATTCATCATTCTGGGCAAACTTCTGGGCCCCTCGCGCCCGGATGCTGAAAAAAATTCCCCTTACGAATGTGGCTTCGAAGCTTTCGAAGACAGCCGCATGAAATTCGATGTTCGTTACTACCTGGTGGCGATTCTTTTTATCATTTTTGATCTCGAGATTGCTTTCCTGTTTCCCTGGGCGATCGTATTAGACCAGATCGGAACTTTTGGATTGGTCTCGATGGCAATTTTCCTGTCAGTGCTGGTCGTTGGTTTTATCTACGAGTGGAAGAAAGGGGCTCTCGAATGGGAATAGAAGGCGTCTTCGAACAGGGTTTTGTGACCACTTCGGCCGATAAATTGATTAACTGGGCGCGTACCGGTTCGATGTGGCCGATGACCTTCGGGCTGGCCTGCTGTGCGGTCGAAATGATGCAGGCAGGTGCGTCACGCTACGACCTGGATCGATTCGGAATTATATTCAGGGCAAGTCCGCGCCAATCGGATGTCATGATAGTGGCCGGGACGCTGGTGAACAAGATGGCCCCAGCGCTGCGAAAAGTCTATGACCAGATGGCAGAACCACGCTGGGTAATTTCGATGGGCTCCTGTGCCAACGGTGGCGGTTACTATCACTATTCATATGCCGTGGTGCGTGGCTGTGACCGGATCGTTCCGGTTGATGTTTACGTGCCCGGTTGCCCGCCGACCGCGGAGGCGCTGCTGTATGGCATATTACAGCTGCAAAACAAAATCAAACGCACCAATACGATAGCGCGCTAATATGTCGAATCCCAGACAGCAACTGGCTGATGCGCTGCGAGCGGCGTTTGGTGATAAGGTCGACTCGGTCGTGGTCGAATTTAACGAAATCACCGTTGAAGTTGCGGCCGAGAATCTCGTCGCTGTTGCGACCGAGTTACGTGACGATTCCCAGTTTCAATTTCAGCAACTGCTCGATGTCTGCGGTGTCGATTATTCGCAGTTTGGTCGCGACGAATGGATAACCGATGACGCCAGTCGCGCGGGTTTCAGCCGCGGTGTCGAGGCTGCCTCGTCCTCCGGGCGCTTGCAGTTCGGTGATGAGCTGGAATCGCTGACGACCCAGGGCAAACGCTTTGCCGCGGTATATCATTTGATTTCCTACGCGCATAACCGGCGCTTACGCCTGCGGGTTTTCGCCAGCGACGATGATTTTCCGATAGTTCCTACCGTTACCGAAATCTGGGCCTCGGCGGACTGGTATGAACGCGAAGCTTTCGATTTGTTCGGTATCCTGTTTAGCGGCCACCCCGATTTACGTCGTATCCTGACCGACTACGGCTTTGTCGGCCACCCGTTTCGCAAGGATTTTCCAATGGTCGGCAATGTAGAAATGCGTTACGACCCGGAACGCGAACGTGTCGTCTACGAGCCGGTAACAATTGAAGCGCGGGTTCTGGTGCCAAAGGTGATACGGCGGGATCATCGCTACCAGATAGACGCGCAGGAAGAGGCGCAAGACGATGCCTGAGATCAAGAATTACACCCTCAATTTCGGACCCCAGCACCCTGCCGCACACGGGGTATTGCGCCTGGTGCTGGAAATGGACGGTGAAGTAATCGAACGCGCTGATCCGCATATCGGGCTGTTGCATCGCGCTACCGAAAAACTCGCCGAAACCAAGCCTTATAATCAAACCATTGGCTATATGGATCGTCTTGATTACGTTTCCATGATGTGTAATGAGCATGGTTACGTGCTCGCGATTGAAAAATTACTCGGCATCGAGATACCCGAACGTGCGCGCTATATCCGCGTCATGTTCGATGAAATTACGCGCATCCTGAATCACCTGATGTGGATCGGTACCCATGCGCTCGATGTTGGCGCAATGACGATGTTTCTGTATGCATTTCGTGAACGCGAAGACTTGATGGATATGTACGAGGCGGTATCCGGTGCGCGTATGCATGCGACCTATTATCGACCGGGTGGCGTCGCTCGTGATCTACCCGATGCGATGCCGCAGTATCTTGAAAGCCGCTGGCGTAGCAGCAAGGAAGCCGAGCGGTTGAATGAAAATCGACAGGGTAGCCTGCTTGATTTCGCCGAAGATTTCGTACGCCGGTTTCCGACTTACATCGACGAGTACGAAACCCTGTTAACCGATAATCGAATCTGGAAACAACGCACTGTCGGCATTGGTGTGGTATCCGAAGAACGTGCCTATCAACTCGGTTTTACCGGGCCGATGCTGCGCGGTTCCGGGGTCGAATGGGATTTGCGCAAGAAGCAGCCTTACGAAGTATATGACCGCATGGATTTCAACATTCCGGTCGGTACCAACGGGGATTGTTATGATCGTTACCTGGTGCGGGTTGAAGAGATGCGCCAGTCAAACAGCATCATCAAGCAGTGCATTCAGTGGCTGCGAGCCAACCCGGGAATTGTCATATCCGAAAATCATAAGGTGGCGCCCCCGCGCCGCGAAGAACTCAAGGCCGATATGGAAGGCCTGATTCATCACTTTAAACTTTTTACCGAGGGTTACACGCTGCCGGAGGGCGAGGTCTACACCAGTATCGAGCACCCGAAAGGCGAATTTGGTGTTTATCTGGTTTCCGACGGTGCCAACAAGCCCTACCGGCTCAAGATACGTGCCCCCGGTTTTGCCCATCTCTCCAGTATGAATGAAATGGCGCAGGGTCATATGCTGGCCGATGTGGTCGCGATCATTGGCACCCAGGATATCGTGTTTGGGGAAATCGACCGATAATGGCAATCGAAACCCGGTCCAAGATAGACTTGCTGAACGATCACACCCGTGCTGAGATCGATCACTGGATTGCTCGGTTTCCGCCCGAACACAAGCGTTCGGCCGTGTTGCCGAAGAGAAGACCGCTAATGCCGCTACGGGCGATCGTTCCCATTACCATCAAATCGATATCATATCGTTCGATATGCTCTATCAGAATCGCCTCAGGAGACCCGCTGGCGACATGCACTTCAG
>CAXMSP010000022.1:0-3951 GCA_964196225.1 uncultured Gammaproteobacteria bacterium
CCTTGCCGCGGCCGATAAACCCCTGTTGATGGAAGGCAAGAAAACACTGTTTCAGCGGGTTCTCAGTGTGCCCGATGCGCGCCTCTACGAAGTACCGGAGGATGCGGCGACCTCCAGTGTGGTAATCCCGTTCAGCGTACTCTATGTTTATGAAAAGGACGGTGACTGGATCAAGGTTGGCTACAATAGTTTCGGGCAAACTGCGGGCTGGGTAAAAAACGATAAAGCCATCGACTGGAACCAGGCGTTGACAGTGTCGTTTAAAGATTCGCAGGATATGCAGCGGGTCATGATGTTTAACAACAAAGACGACCTGGAACGACTGGTTAGCGATTACGACAAGGAGGGCTACCAGACGCTTTACGAGTCGGCCGTATCGGGCGCCATTGCGAAGGATTCTCCGATCATCGCGATCCAGCCGGAAGCCCATCTTGAAATCAGGGACAATTTCTACCTGGTTCCGATCAAGCAACACGAAGACGTTTACCTCGGTAACGAACAGGCGCGTCTGCTGAAAATTGCCAGCGTGCCTCTTGATGACTCGGCGCCGAAATCCGAGCTCGCGGCCATCGGTTCCAGTAGTCGCAGCTATCGCAGTGGTATTCACTTCGTTATCGATTCCACCCAGTCGATGGGTCCCTATATCGACCGCACCCGAGAGGCTGTGGAAAAGATTTATTCGGCGATAGAGAAACAGGGATTAACCAGCCAGGTTGGTTTTGGCCTGACCGCTTATCGCGATAATATGGACCAGAGACCCGAGCTTGAATACCTGACACGCCGTTACGTCAGCCTGCAGGAAGGCTCCGATGTCAAGCAATTCCTCGACAGTGTCAATTCGCTGAGCCCGGCAGAGATATCCAGTCGTGATTTCCGTGAGGATGCCTACGCGGGTGTTAAATCCGCAATAGAAGATACCGACTGGGACAAGTTTGACGCACGTTACGTGGTCTTGATTACCGATGCGAGTCCGCGTGAAAGCCGTGATTCGCTAGGTGCGACCCGGCTCAGCGCACAGGCGTTGCGCCAGTTTGCTTTTGACCGGGGCATCTCGATCTGGGTGTTGCATTTGCGTACCCCGGAGGCATTGGCAGATCATGAAAATGCAGAATCCATTTACAAGGAATTGTCCTATTTTCCTGGCATAGGCGATTTCTACTATGGAGTCAGGCTGGGGGAGGTTGACGAGTTTGGTAACGTGCTGGAAGTACTGGCCAATCAAATTACGCAACAGGTGCTGGCAACCACCAATGGCGTACCGCCCCTGCCGGTGCCGGGGCAGGACAGCGGCCAAACCGAGCTTGCGCAGCTACAGGACCGGGTCGCAAAACTTGGCAATGCATTGCGCATGCGCTATCTGCAGAAAGAATCGGGGCAGCCCTTGCCCACGGTATTTGACGCCTGGATGGTTGATCGCGACTTTTTCAATCCCGAACGTTCGGCAGTGGATGTACGTGTCTTGCTAACCCGTGATCAACTCAGTGATCTCAAGAATGTCATGCAACAGGTGCTGGAGGCCGCCGAAGAGGGCGTGCTCAGTCCGCAGAATTTCATTGATGATTTGAAAAGCCTTGCTGCAACCGTTAGCCGTGATCCCTCGTCGGTAGCGGGCAGCACTTCCGGAGCCGGCGCCAATCTCGCCGACATGGGTTACATGCGCGAATATATCGAAGATCTGCCGTACACTGGTGAGGTAATGAACCTGACGCTGGAAACCTGGGAAGAATGGTCAGCCAAGGGGCAGATAGAATTCATGTACCGGCTCGAGGGCAAGATCAATTATTACCAGGCTTTGCATGACCATACCGATCTCTGGGTCACCCCGGGTGGCGGACCGGTCAACGGCAACTCGATTTTTCCAGTCGCGCTTGATCTTTTACCCTAGCGTTTAGCAATTTTACGTGACCATCGTTTATAGGATAAAGAACCTCGTCAAAGAACGGCTCATAGATGGCGTCGGATTTCGTCTCATAGTCCCTGACATCCAGATCAGTGCGAAGGAAAACATTGCGCTGATCGGGCACAGCGGATGTGGCAAGAGCACGCTGTTGGATATACTCGCGCTCATTTCAAAACCCGATTCCCTTGATCAAATGAGCCTGCACCCCGTGGATGGTGACAGCCACGATATTGCCAAATTCTGGGAACACGATAAACAGAGCCCACTTTCCCAGATTCGAAAACAGCATATCGGTTACGTATTGCAGTCAGGCGGGCTGCTGCCTTACCTGACAGTCAGGGAAAATATTGAGCTGCCACGAAAGTTGCTGAATCTGCCCGATGATGACTCGATCAAGTCAATATCCAGGGTACTGGGCATAGAGCGCCAACTCGACAAGTTACCGGGCCTGCTCTCTGCCGGAGAGCGCCAGCGGGCCTCGTTTGCGCGAGCGCTATCGCACCGCCCCTCGATTTTGATCGCCGATGAGCCGACCGCGGCCCTGGATCCGATTACCGCGCAGAAAATTATGGCGGTGGTGATGGAAGTCATCAGGGGGCTCAATATTACCCTGATAACAGCAAGCCACGATTGGGCGGGCGTTTACAAGATGGAATTACGCACCTTGAAACAGGAGTCTGAAGTGATAGATGATGGCAAGGTTTACCAGTCGAGGTTTAGTGACTGATGGCACAGATCTCCAGTATTGTCCGACTCAGTTTCCGTGACTACAGCCACGAGTGGCGCATGTCCGGTTGTTTTATCATGGCCCTGGCCTCGGTGCTCGCGCCGATGATGATTTTATTTGGCCTCAAGTTTGGCATTGTCAGCACAATGCTTGATCAGTTGATCGAGAATCCGACGAATCGCGAAATAAAACCTGTCGGTAGCGGCCGTTATAACGATGCCTGGATCGATCGCTTTCGCGAGCGGGCCGACGTTGAATTCATCATCCCGAAAACCCGTGCACTGGCCGCAACCATACAGCTCAAAAGCAATACCGCTAACCGTATTTTATCGACCGAGTTACTGGCCACGGCGGTGGGCGATCCGTTGCTTTCCAGATCGACCCGTTTTCCGAAGGGTTATAACGAGGTTATTCTGAGCCAGAGCGCAGCGAAAAAAATTAACGTTAATCCCGGGGATGAAATCGACGCCAGCCTCGCCCGGCAATTCCAGGGCAAGCGCGAGCGGGTGCATTTACCCATTAATGTTATTGATATCGCTGATGTTTCGGTCACCTCGCGTAATGTCGCTTTTGTTAGCCTGGATTTACTGATTGCCAGTGAGCTATTCAAGGATGGGCGTGCTGTCAAGGATCTCTCATGGGGGGGTGATAGCGAGGCATCGACAGAACGAATCTATCCTTCGTTTCGACTCTATGCGCGTTCGATCTATGACGTAGAAAAGCTGGTGAATGATCTCGAGAAAGAGGGTGCCAAGATTAAAGCCAATGTTGCTGAAATTGCCACCGTGCAATCGATTGATCAGAATCTTACTGTCATATTCTGGATTATCGCCTGTGTCGGGGCTATCGGCTTTTCATTTTCGTTGGGTGCGAGCCTGTGGGCCAACGTTGATCGTAAGCGCAAGGAACTGAGCGTGTTAAGACTGATCGGATTTAAAAGCGGGCGGATTGTCATGTTTCCGGTTCTGCAATCGTTTTACACTGCCATACTCGGGTGGCTGCTTGCGGTTCTCGTCTATCTTGGTTTTGAACACCTGATCAATTATTTCCTTGCGCCGCGACTCAATCTTGATCGCGCCCTGTGTTTTCTGCTCATCGAGCATTTCCTGTGGGCTTTAGGGGTGACAGTCGTCGTCGCCATTTCTGCTGCCATACTGGGTGGCGCGCGTGCGGCCGGTATCGAACCTTCCGAAGGCTTGCGCGAAATTTAAAAAATGTAGGATCGATCCTACATAAACTGTTGCCCAGGATTACAAATAAAGCCGCCTTACGGAGTAGGGTCAGGACCTTCGAATAGCTATAATTCAGAACGTGCCGGTATGGA
>CAXMSP010000023.1:0-3382 GCA_964196225.1 uncultured Gammaproteobacteria bacterium
ACATCAGCTTGAACATATCTGCAAATGGCTGGAACAAGCCCTTGGGTCCGACCCGGTTCGGGCCTTTCCTGATTTGCATATAACCGATGACCTTGCGTTCAGCCAGCGTGTAGTAAGCCACCACGATGAAAAGCGGCAACAGAATAGCTAATGCCTTAACACCACTGTATATCGTGTATTGCACATATTCGTGCAACCATTCCCATATCGATACCATGAAATCCATCACGACACCTTTTCCAGGGATATCTTGCCGAAGGCATCGGAAAGGTGCTTTACCGCATCGATACCAGCGGGGACAAAAACACAACCCGCGGGTATACCCTCATCAATACGCAGCGGTAAAACCGCCGTTCCCTTACCCTGCTTGACCTGAACCTGGTCGCAGTTAATCAGCTTGATAGCTTGCGCCTGTTGGCGGTTCATAATTACCGCTGATTGGGCCTTCATCAGCGGCGTCGCCTGCAGCGCTGCCGAATGTCGCGCCATTTCATCACTTGCGTAAATCGGAGTAATCCCGATTTTCTGGATAGACTTTTTATTTTCAGGCAGGGCTTTCGCGCTTGATTCGATGCCGCAGATATTGCTTAGCGCGACATCACTGCACAACGCCTTGAGTTCATCTTTAACCGCAACCGAATCCGAATAATCGAATTCTCCCGGTTTCAGCACCTGGCCCAGTGCAGCCAGGATCTTCCAGCCCTGGCGGCTTTCACCCCTGGCGTGCACGCAGCCATTGAAGCTCTGCCACAAACCTTCGACATTAACAAAACTGCCCGAAGTTTCGACCGTTGTGACTAATGGCAGGACCAGGTCTGCCTGATGCTGGATAAAGTCGTTATCGAAGCTGCTGATCGCGATTACGCTTTCATTATTGTCTGAAAGGGCAGCTACCGAATTGGTGTCGAGTAATGGATTGACCGCCAGGGTTAGCAGCACCTTGTGCCTGGCCGTCAGGATATCACCGGCATGTTCCCCGGGCTGGTCCAGGCCAACACCGGCCGGAGCACGATGCGGGGTCGCGCCAGCGAGACAGGCACCCGCGCTGTTTGCCGAAACCGACAGGTACCCCAGGGTAGCATCGCTTGCGCTTGTTATCGCTTCGCAAATTTCCTGTAACAACGCAAGATGGGGATTAGATAAAGCCTGCACACCGACGATAACGGCTGCATTGTCTGCGTCCAGCAGCGACCGGGCGATAGCCTGGTGCTGTGCTGACGGTTCGCATCCAGCGACTATCTTTGAGAGATGCCCTGTCAGGGGCTTAGCGCTGATTTCGGCGAGCGCGATGGCGACCGCGGCAAGATCGTTAACCAGTTGCGTGGCAGATCCAACCAGTTCGGTCTGTAACGTAAAATTATTCTGCTCGGCAACGTGTCCGATTGCCGATACCCTGGCATTATTATTAAGGACTGCCTTGCGCAGGCGATGTGACAACAGCGGTTGCTCGTAGCGCAGGTTTCCGGCCACGACCAATGCGGCATCCAGGGTTTCAACCGATTCCAGTGAACGTCCCAGCCATGGCATGACCGCTGCGCGGTCCTGGCTTGAGAAATCAATCTGGGTCAGGCGATGATCGATATTATTTGATCCGAGGCTGCGGGTCAGTTTCTGCGCGAGGTAATGTTCTTCCAGGGTCGCCTGCGGGCTGACCAGCGTGGCAATATCATCACCGGCCTCGGACAGCATTCCGACAGCGGCATTTAGCGCGGTTTCCCAGTCAACGGGTTTGAGTTCCCCGTTATCACGCATCATCGGTTGGGTAATGCGTTGCTCTGCCTTGACCGCGGTGTAGCTGAAGCGGTCGCGATCCGAAATCCAGGATTCATTGATCGATTCATTCTCACGCGGCACCACCCGAATCACTTCGTTACCGCGCGTATGCACGTAGGTATTCGAGCCGACACAGTCGTGCGCCGAAACCGCCGCATGCTGGGTCAGTTCCCATGGACGCGCGGTGTAGCGAGAGGGTTTTGCCGTGAGCGCACCAACCGGGCACACGTCGATAACATTGCCGGACATCTCGGATACAATCGCTTTTTCGATATAGGTGCCAATCTCCATGAATTCGCCGCGCCCGGTCGCTCCAAGCTCGGGCATACCGGCGATTTCATCGCCAAAACGCACGCAACGCGTACAATGAATACAGCGCGTTAAATCGGTCGCAATCAGGGGCCCGATATTCTTATCCATAACGACACGTTTTTGCTCGGTATACTTGGACACGCCCTCGCCAAATCCCATCGCGACGTCCTGTAGTTCGCATTCACCGCCCTGGTCACAGATCGGGCAATCCAGCGGGTGGTTAATCAGCAGAAACTCCATGGTCGATTTTTGCGCCGCGAGTGCACCCTTTGACCTGGTCTGCACCACCATGCCGTCCATGCAATGGGTGGCACAGGCCGGCATCGGCTTCGGAGAACGTTCTATTTCGACCAGGCACATCCGACAATTCGCCACCACCGAGAGACGCTTGTGATAGCAAAAGCGCGGAATCACAATATCGTTTTCGTCAGCTACATCGATCAACAGGCGTCCCGCCTGGGTTTCAATCTGCTGGCCATTTATCGTGACGGTTATGTTATCGCTCATTGCTAATCTTCTCGATCAGGCTGCGTTATCAATAATCGAGCGCTTATGCTCGACGTAGTATTCAAATTCATGGCGGAAGTGCTTGATGAAACTCCATACCGGCATCGCCGCGGCATCACCGAGTGCACAGATCGTACGACCTTCGATCTTGTGTGACACTTCTTCGAGCTGCTCGATATCTTCCGGCCGCCCCTTGCCCTCGACGATACGGGTCAGCATACGATAAAGCCAACCGGTGCCTTCCCGACAGGGCGTGCATTGACCGCAGGATTCCGAGAAATAAAATCGCGAGATGCGTCTTAACGCGACCACCATATCGGTCGATTCGTCCATGACGATGACTGCACCCGAACCCAGCATCGAACCGGCCTTGGCGATAGAGTCGTAGTCCATGGTGCACTCCATCATAACCTCACCCGGCAACACCGGTACCGAGGACCCACCCGGAATCACCGCTTTCAATTTATGTCCATCCCTGACACCGCCCGCCATCTCGAGCAGGTCCTTGAACGGTGTTCCCATCGAAATTTCGAAGTTCCCCGGTTTATTCAAATGCCCGGACATCGAAAAGCACTTGACGCCCCCGTTATTGGGAATGCCGAGATCGGCAAACCATTGCGCACCGTTGCGAATAATCGACGGAGCCGAGGCCAGCGACTCGGTGTTGTTGATCGTGGTCGGCTTACCATAAAGTCCGAAGTTGGCGGGAAACGGGGGCTTGTAACGTGGCTGACCTTTTTTGCCCTCGAGCGATTCCAGCAACGCGGTTTCCTCGCCACAGATATAGGCG
>CAXMSP010000024.1:0-9046 GCA_964196225.1 uncultured Gammaproteobacteria bacterium
TGCCAAAACTGCCGGTACTGATGCCCTCGACTGGACGCAAAAAATCAACATCTACATCAACCATCGAATAATGATTGCGCGCTTTCTGTTTGCGCGCCTTCTCGGCCAGGATACGTTCCATATCGCTGGCGTAGGGATTAACCTTGCGCTTATCGGTTATCGTGATATGTTGCGTGCTGTATTGTTTTTGCTTTATCTCGAAAAACTTCTTGAAGACCTGTCCGGCGCTACGTTTCTCGATAAAGTGTTCTCCGGCCTTCAGACTCAAGGGTAAACCAACCAGGGCTGCGGTTTTGCCTTCAATTTTTGTAACCAGCACTGGCTTATCCAGAAAGCGGTAGTCGGAGTCGTTTCCAGGTTCGAGATTGATGATCGCAACGCCACCCGGAACCAGTAACTGGCGGGGTTGTGCCTGTGCGGACAACAAGTACGACAATGAAAAAATCAGCAATAAAATACGCAAACCTGATTCCCGGATTAAGAGATTACGCAGGCAAGTATGCGAACTTTTACAGCAGGGTCAAGGTCCTAATGGTTACTAATGGGAGTGTGGCAATCCAAGTCACGGTTGGTACCTCGATTCATTAAACTTTTGGCATATATGGGAATGATAGATCTCGAAAACAGGGTTGGACGAATGCTGATATTTGGCGGCCCTTATAGCAACCTTCAGGCAACAATCGCGATGCAGGCTCGTGCCTCGGAGCTCGAAATTCCTGCCAATCGCACACTCTGCACCGGGGATATCGTCGCCTACTGTGCCGAACCGGCTGAAACGATTGATCTGATTCGATCCTGGGGTATCCACGTGGTCATGGGTAACTGCGAGGAATCACTCGCATTTAGTGAGCCCGACTGTGGTTGTGGGTTTGAACCGGGTAGCAGTTGTTCGACCCTGGCAGTAACCTGGTACCAATACGCTGACCGTCGGGCGACAACGGATCAACGGCGCTGGATGCAACAGCTGCCGCGCAGTATTGAATTCGAGATGGTTGGAACCCGTTTCAAAGTGGTTCACGCAAGCCTGCCGAGCATTAACGAATTCGTGTTTGCGTCGAGCGATGCCTCGGCCAAGGTGGCACAGATCAGGGAAGCCGGTGTCGATGTCATTATTGGCGGGCATTCGGGCATTCCTTTCGGACAGCGTCTCGACAATAAGCTCTGGTTGAATGCCGGCGTTATCGGGATGCCGGCCAACGATGGAGGCAATCATGGCTGGTATATGCTGATCGATCCGGTTGATGATGGCCTGGACGTCAGTTGGCATAGCCTGGACTACGATCATAGCGCTAGTCAGCAATCAACCATCGCTGCCGGAATGCAGGAGTATGGCCAGGCCCTCGGCAGTGGCCTCTGGCCCAGCATCGATATTCTCCCCGAAACCGAGGCCCGGCAAACTGGCCAACCCCTGAACCTGTCACCCCTCCGCATTTAGTTTTATTCCTGCCAGTCCCCTGGAAGGTTAGCTGCTAGCGTTTCTTCAACTGAACCGACTAGTGATCCATTAAACGGTCCGGGCGTCGGGATCTCTTTGCGGGACGCTGTGCGACAGGGATGTCGCACGCGAGCCTACATGGACGTATTTACGGCGCTCCCGCAAAGAGATCCCGACGTCCGGACCTTGATAGTGAGCTACCCCGGGAGAATGGTCGCAAAAGTGTAGCGAGGCAGGATGCCGCGGTCCGACGCTTCGGGCTCCAAGCGATTCCATGGATGGACCAACCGACGCTTGCGCCGGTTGGGAGCGACTTTTGCGAGCATTCTCCCGGGGTAGCGGGGAACAGTTTTCTTAGTTCGACGTGCTGCTGCGGCGCTCCTGCAACAAGATCCCTATGGCCGTACCGTTCGAAGATATTACTTCTAAATTGGGGATGTCTTACGTTTCGGTTGAAATTGAATCGGGTTGGAACTGTTCGACCCAGAGGAGGGTGGCGCCGGCCACGGCGACTGGCATTGCGAAGAAATTGATGATTGGGATACTGGTCATAATCATGACCGCGCCGCCGAAGCCGAGTGCGATGCCACGCCGTTCACCCAGACGCTTCTTTTGCTGCGCAAACACGAGATCGTGGTTGCCCATCGGGTAGTCGAAGTATTCCAGCGATAGCAACCACGAGCCAAATACGATCCACAGCACGGGCGCAACCAGGTTGACTACCGGGATCAGGGTCACCAGGAACAGTCCGAGGGCCCAGAACATGATGTATACCAGTTTACGCAACTGGGAGCCAATGGCGTCGATTGCCATGCGTGCAAAACTGATGTTGGATGAAACGGCTTTACCGGTTAGCTCGATTTCGATCTTTTCCGACATCAATGCGTTGAAGGGTGCGGCGACGATGTTTGCAATCGGGGTAAAGCTAAAAAACACCGTTATCGCAGCCAATACTCCAAAAAAAATCCAGATCAGCCACTCGATAAATTCGAGGAATGCGGGAACGAACGACATCAACCATTCGACCAGCAGGTTGAACTGGCTGTATCCATACCAGATCAGGGCGCCAAATAGCAGGAAGTTGATCATTAATGGCACAATCACATAGACACGGACGCCAGGTTTGTTGAGTAAACTCAGCGCACGGGCCACAGCCTGGGTGCCCCTGGTGATGTCGGCAATCATCAGCCCGCTGTCCTCAGGCGAGTTTTACGGGTTCGGGTGCCTGCCAGTCCTCGGCACGATGTTCGACCACGATCCGGGTGTAAACCCCGCCGCGTACGTTGAATTCGGCGTTGACACGCATAAAACGTGGTGCGATGGCCGACACCAGGTCCGACAGCATCTTATTGGTAACTGCCTCGTGAAATGCGCCATGATCGCGATAGGACCAGAAATAAAGCTTCAAGGCCTTTAGTTCCAGGCATAGCTTATCGGGCACATACTGGATTTCGATGCTGGCGAAGTCGGGTTGTCCAGTTAGGGGGCACAGACAGGTGAATTCGGGCGTATCGATATGGATCGTGTAATCGCGCTCCGGATTAGGGTTGTCAAAAGTGTCCAACTCGCTGGAGGGCTGAGTAGTCATATAGTTTCTCGCAGATTATAACGGGCCGGATCAACACAACGGCTTCCGCGGCGCGCTATTATATCCGGCTATTCGGAATTGGCAATTAATTGACCGGTTTTACTGTTGCCGGATAATGCAAATGATATACTCGGCACGCAAAAAAATTTACCCTGGAAATTCTCGCACAGATGCGCCTCAGTCAAATAAAAATAGCCGGCTTCAAGTCGTTTGTCGACCCGAGCAAAATCGTGTTTCCGGCCAACATCACCGGAATCGTCGGCCCCAACGGTTGTGGTAAATCCAATGTTATTGATGCGGTGCGATGGGTTATGGGCGAGTCTTCGGCCCGGAACCTGCGCGGCGAATCGATGGAAGACGTTATTTTCAGCGGCTCTTCCAGCCGCCAGCCGGTGGGTCAGGCCTCGGTAGAACTGGTTTTTGATAACTCCGACGGCCGGGTTAAGGGTGAGTATGCCCAGTACAACGAGATATCGGTTAAACGTACCTCGACCCGTGTAGGCAAGTCCAAGTACTTTCTGAATAACACCCGCTGCCGCCGTCGCGATATTGCCGATATCTTTCTCGGCACCGGCCTTGGACCGCGCAGTTATTCGATAATTGAACAGGGCATGGTAAGCCGTGTTATCGATGCCAAGCCGGACGAGTTGAGGGTCTACCTCGAAGAGGCTGCCGGCATCTCAAAGTACAAGGAACGGCGTCGTGAAACCGAAACCAGGATTCGACATACACGCGAGAACCTGGACCGCCTGATCGATTTGATCGAAGAAATCGACAAACAGCTCACACGACTCGATCGGCAGGCGAAAACGGCGGCAAAGTATAAGCAACTGAAACAGGATCAGCGTCGGCTCGAAGCCGAAAGCCTGTTGCTGCAAAAACAGGTCTTTGATGATGAAATTGATGCGCAAAAACGCAAGCTGACCACGGTTGAAACGGACATGGAAAAGCGTATCGCGGGATTACGTGAAACCGAACTCGAGATCGAACAGGGCCGACAAAAACTGGCCGAGGCAAGCGAGCAGCACAACCAGGTACAGGGGCGGTTTTACAAACTGGGTTCAGAGATTTCGAGCAAGGAACAGGCGATCGAACATCAGAAGAGCCTGCGACAGCGCAGCCGCCAGGAACTGGCCGGCCTTGAACAGTCGTTACAGGATGCTGGGAAAATACTTGCCGATGATGGCGATAAACTGGGCCAACTGGATCTGCAACTTGCCGAAATTACCCCTGAACTCGATACCAGCAATAAAACTCTCCAGCAACAGCAGGCTTCGCTGGAGCAGGCGGAAGCAAAAATGCACGAGTGGCAGGATTTGTGGGATCAGTTTCGGCGCGAATTCCACCAGGTTCATGAATCAGCCCAGATCGAGAATCGGGGTATCGAACATATCGAACGCCAGGTGCAGCATACCGATCAGCAGCGCTTACGCCTGCAGCAGGAGCTTGATAACCTTGATGCTTCCGACGCTGTTCAGGAAATTAACCAGCTCGAGTCCAGCGTTGAAGCAAGTGCCGAAGAGTATGCGGCGACCACGGCGCAGGCACAGACTCGAGCCGAAGAGATTCAGGCGTTGCGCGGCAGTTGCGAAGACCTGGCCAACCAGCTTGATGAAAAACGAAACCAGGTGCAGACCCTGCGTGGTCGTCTGAGTTCGCTGGAGGCCCTGCAGCAGCATGCGCTTTCCGAGACCAGTGATGAAGTCAAACAGTGGCTCGAACAAAATCGAATTGATTCAACTCGTCGGCTGACCAGTCTGCTCAAGCTCAAGGGCGATATAGGCAAGGCAGTTGAAGTCGTACTGTCTCCCTTTCTGGGAGCCTATTGTACCTCGGCGGGTGAGCCTGTCCCCGGCGCTTTCATAGCAAATCAAAATGTTGCCGTATTTGACCGAGATCCAGTTCGATCTCGCGCCAGTGATCGGGATTGGGCAAAACTGTCTGACTATGTTGAGTGCGACGTCGATCTGTCGTCTATTCTGGATGGGATCTACCTGTGTCGGGACCAGCAGGATCTTTACTCAAAGCGTGCCCAGCTTGAAGCTGGTGAAAGCCTTGTCACTTCCCAGGGTTTATGGGCTGGTGGCAACTGGATACTACAGTTGGGTGAAGAAGATCCGCAGGCCGGCACAATTGCACGGGCGCAGGAGATCGAATCGATTTCCGTGCAGCTCGAACAGATAACCCAGGGGGCGATGACATTAAAATCGCGCAACGATGGTGATCGCCAGCGTTTACAGGTCCTCGAACAGGCATGGGATCAGGACCAGAAATCACTGGCTGAGTTACAGCAGCAATTATCTGAACTACGCCAGCAGTTAAGTAACCAGAAAAACCAGGCCGAACAGGTTCAAAACCGACGCGAGCAATTGCATACCGATCTGGCTGAACTTGACGAGCTTAAGCTTGGCCACACTAGTGAACTGCAATCGAATAGCGCCAAGCGCAATGATTTTCTTGAGCAAATCGCTCAGATGTCGGAGCTCGAGAACGGGTTACAGGCGCAAAAACTAAAACGGCAGCAACAACTTACCGAGACCAGGGAAGCGCTACAACAAGCGCTTGAAAACGCGCATCAGCAACATATTCAGCAGCAGGCGCTTGAGACGGAGCAGCGCACAACGCGTTCGAATATAGAACGCATCAAGCAACAAAAAGATCAGTTTGACCAGCGTATCAAGGAGCTCGATAGCGTTATAAATAGTGCTGTCGATCCGATTGGCGAGCTGGAAAGCGAATTACAGGAGTTGCTGAAACAGCGCAATCAGAACGAACAGGAACTCAGTCTCGCGCAACAGGCGGTGGCTGAGCTCGATAATCAGCAGCGCGAATTTGAAACCGAGCGCAACACCCGTCAGCAGCGCGTCGATGAATTCCGCAATCAGCTTGAACAGGAACGCATGCATATGCAGGAAGCCAGCATTCGTTGCAAAACGATCGAAGAACAATTGCAAATATCGGGACAGGATATCGCCGCTTTGCAGCAAGATCTGGATCCGGAAGCCGACCTGGCCCAATGGAGTACGCGCCTGGATAAACTAAATAAACGTATCGAACGCCTGGGGCCGATCAATCTCGCAGCAATCGATGAGCAAAAGGAACAGGCCGAGCGCAAACAATACCTGGATGCGCAACACCAGGACCTGGTTTCGGCTCTGGATACCCTCGAGGGTGCGATCAGGAAAATCGACAAGGAGACCAAGGATCGTTTCAAGGAGACTTTCGAGCAGGTTAACAGTCGACTGGTAGAACGCTTTCCAAAGCTGTTTGGCGGCGGCGAAGCACACCTCGAGATGACAGAAAACGATTTGCTTAACACCGGCGTACTAATCATGGCGCGACCGCCGGGTAAGCGCATTACCAATTTACAGCTGTTATCCGGGGGAGAGAAGGCGCTCACCGCGGTGGCATTGATTTTCGCAATTTTTGAGCTCAATCCATCTCCGTTCTGCATGCTGGACGAAGTTGATGCCCCGCTCGATGATGCCAATGTTGGACGTTTTTGCGCTATGGTTAGCGAAATGTCGGAGCAGGTACAATTCATCATGATTACCCATAACAAGATAACCATGGAAACGGCACAAAGTCTTAATGGTGTAACGATGCATGAACCCGGGGTATCACGACTGGTCTCGGTCGATGTTGGCGAAGCGGTGGTTCTTGCCGGGGTTCAGTAATGGATGCAAATACGTTTAGATGGGTTCTGATCGTAATCGCCGTATTGTTGGCTGTCGGGATCTATCTTTACGGCTTGCAGCAGGGACGCTTGCGCAAGCGCAGTGCTGACGAGACATTCACGCGGGAAGAGATCGATTCAGCCTTTATCGAAGACGAGCAGCTGGATTTTGAGATGAATAACCTTAACCAGATACTCAAGGATAACGAGGATGACGAAAATTTCGATGAGATCCTGGTTAGTCCCGCCGGGGAAGCAAAGAAGGCCCCGTTTGCATTACCTGACCCCGAAATTTTTGTGCCGACGATGCTCGCGGTTAAAGATGAAGATCGCCTGGTCAGCTATCATCTCAGGCATGGTGATTTTCGGCTGATTACCGGTGAAGAAGCCGACGCCGCGATGCAGGACTCGGGCCTGGAACTGAATGCCGAGGGTTTCCTCGAATTTCGTGAGGAAGGAGAAGTCGCTTTCCAGGTAGCCAGCCTCACGGCGCCCGGTGATTTCTCAGAGATCGAAAAACTCGAGTTCGCCACCCTGGGGTTCAATTGTTTTATCGACCTTGATTCCTGCGAGAATCCGCGCCTGGCTTTTGAGGCGATGTTGAAAAAAATCGATGAGCTGGTGGGCATTTTGAATCTCAGGGTTTACAAGTCCAACCAGGACCTCCTGACCATCAGCGATGTCACCAGCGTGCGTGAAAAGCTCGCCTGAGATGTAGGCTGGTCAAGGCATGTCGACTCCCAAATCCAGTAAAGCCGAGGCCGCGCAACTCCGCCAGGCGTTATCCGAACATAACCATCATTACTATGTACTTGATGATCCGGTAGTTACCGACCAGGAATACGACCGCCTGTTCCGTCGCTTACAGCAACTTGAACATGAACACCCCGGGTTGGTAACGCCAGATTCACCAACGCAGCGGGTCGGTTCGGAACCGGCCAGCCACTTCGAAACCGTGACCCATGAAGTCGCGATGCTGTCGCTCGATAATGCCTTTGACGAGGAGGAAATGCTCGCTTTCGATCGCCGCTTGCGTGACAAACTGGATCACGACTCCGCGCTGGCCTATTGCGCCGAGCCGAAGCTTGATGGCCTTGCGGTCAGCCTGCTTTACGAGGCGGGTGAACTGGTGCGGGCAGCTACCCGCGGCGATGGTCGCAGCGGTGAAAATATAACCGCGAACGCTCGCACTATCGCGTCAATTCCTCTGCGCCTGATCGGCGATAATGTGCCCCGACGGATCGAGGTTCGAGGCGAGGTCTACATGGAACTGGAAGGCTTTGCTGCGCTTAACCGCAGTCAGCAGCAGGCCGTTGGCAAAGTATTTGCCAATCCACGAAATGCGGCTGCTGGCAGCCTGCGCTTGCTGGATTCACGCATTACCGCTAGCCGTCCATTGACGTTTTGCAGCTATGGTACCGGTCTTTGCGAGGGGGTTGAATTACCCCCAGGTCAATATCAGCAAATGCAATTTCTGCGCGCTATCGGGATCCCGATAAGTCGTCAAATCGAACTGCTCGACTCGATTAATGATTGTCTCGATTACTATCAACGCATACTCGCACAGCGTGATGGGCTCGCTTTCGATATCGATGGCGTGGTGTTCAAGCTCGATAACATCGAGCAGCAACGAGAAGCCGGGTTCGTTTCCCGTGCTCCCCGTTGGGCGATTGCCTACAAGTTCCCGGCACAGGAAGTCATGACACGGTTACTGGATGTCGATTTTCAGGTAGGGCGAACGGGTGCACTAACACCGGTCGCAAGACTGGAACCGGTCGCGGTCGGCGGGGTAATGGTTAGTAATGCAACATTGCATAACATGGACGAGATCGAACGTAAGGATATTCGTATCGGTGATATCGTTATCGTGCGCCGGGCTGGAGATGTCATTCCGGAAATCGTGGCCCCGGTAATCCAGCAACGTGAAGGCAAATTAAGACGGCCCCGAATGCCGTCGCGTTGCCCGGTTTGTAATTCGGAAGTGATACAGCAAAGCGGCCAGGCGGCGTATCGCTGCGTCGGGGGACTGGTTTGCGCGGCGCAGCGCAAGGAAGCGATCAAGCACTACGCATCGCGCAAGGCGATGGATATCGAAGGGCTTGGAGATAAACTGGTTGAGCAAATGGTAGAGCAGGGTATGATCGAATCGGTCGCCGACCTTTATCATTTAGAGCTTGAACAGGTCGCGGGTCTTGAGCGAATGGCGGAAAAATCGGCACAAAATCTGCTGCAGGCGCTCGAGCAAACAAAGACCACCAGTCTCGCACGATTTATATATGCCCTAGGGATTCGGGAGGTTGGCGAAGCGACCGCGGAAGCGCTGGCAGGCCACTTCGGTGACCTCGAA
>CAXMSP010000025.1:0-7026 GCA_964196225.1 uncultured Gammaproteobacteria bacterium
GATTGGAGCGTTTGGTGAACTCGGTGTGCAGCGGGTTCGTTTGACCGGTGGTGAACCGCTGGTGCGTAAGAACCTGGCGCAATTGAGCGCCAGGCTTGCCGCGCTACCAGGCATCGACGATTTATCGCTGTCGACCAATGCCACCTTGCTGGAAAGCCAGGCGGAAGAACTCTTTGCGGCAGGTATTCGCCGCATCAATGTCAGCCTCGATACGATGGATGCAGGTCGTTTTGCGGATATCACCGGTGGTGGCAAGCTGGATAGCTTATTAAAAGGTCTGCAAAAAGCCCTCGAAGTGGGGTTTAAGCCGATCAAGATCAATATGGTGGTGATGAAAGACACTCCCATCGATGAATATCAGCAGGTCATGGAATATTGCATGCAGCATAATTTTACCCTGCGTTTCATTGAAACCATGCCAATGGGTGCGCCGGGCCGCAATGGTAGCGAAAAATATTTGAGCCTTAAAAAGGTCAGGCAGCGCCTGGATCGGCAGTATGATCTGCTACCCGGTTTGATGACGGGTGGTGGGCCCGCCAGGTATTACCGCATCAATGGTACCGATTTTCAGATCGGCTTTATCACGCCAATATCGCAACATTTCTGCGCTACCTGCAATCGCGTCAGGATATCGGTCGACGGGACGCTGTACCTGTGTCTCGGCCAGGACGACAAGGTGGAACTGAGACCCCTGTTACGCGCCGGTATCTCGGACGAAGCTTTGAAACAAACGATTATCGAGGCGATTTCGAAAAAGCCCGAACGCCACGAATTTAATCACAAGCCAAACCAGGTAGTTCGTTTCATGTCGATGACTGGTGGTTGATTTGTCTAACTTCGCCGAGCGGTATGTTTGTTATGCTCCTGGATTGCTATACACCCGGTCACAGCCCAATAAAAAATGATGATTTATAAGGCGCCGTCTGATTTTGTCAAAAATAATTTTTATGTAATGAAGACTCGAAACATTTGCCTGTCAATCGCGCTGATCGTGCTGGTTGCGTTACCAGTCAAAGCGCAGGCCAGTCGGACAACTTTTATCGCCGCCGCCTCCGACCTGCAATTTGCACTCACCGAGGTCGCGGCGTTGTATCAATCCCGGACCGGCCAGTCAGTAGAACTCTCGTTTGGCTCATCGGGCAATTTTGCGCGCCAGATTCGGCAAGGCGCTCCATTCGATATCTACTTTTCTGCTGACGAAAGCTACGTGCAAGACCTGTATCGGGATGGCTTTACACGTGACGAAGGGGCGCTGTACGGGACCGGGCGTGTCGTGATTATTGCGCCACACAATTCAGCGTTGAATGTTGACAGCCAGCTGAGCGGTTTGCAGACGATGCTATCTACGGGCCAGCTAACGCGATTTGCGATCGCCAGTCCCGAACACGCACCCTACGGGAAGCGCGCAGAGGAACTCTTAAAACACTATCAACTTTGGAGCGAAATTACTCAACACCTCGTAATCGGGGAGAACGTTTCCCAGGCGGCCCAGTTCGCCACCTCCGCCAACGCACAGGGTGGAATTATTGCCTATTCGTTGGCGCTTTCTGCGAAGGTTTCCGCACTTGGAAACTACGCGCTTATCCCCGAAGAGGCCCATTCGATTCTTCGGCAAAGAATGGTTCTCCTCAAAAACGCGGGGCTGGTTGCAGAAGATTTTTATTCTTTTGTCCAACAGGTCGATGTTCGTGCTATTTTCCGCCAATACGGCTTCATGCTCCCAGGCAAGAGCGATTGAACCTAAAAACACGAGGACAAGTAAGTTATGGATTGGACCGCATTGTGGCTTTCACTACGCTTGAGTACTATTACGGTTCTGTTGTTACTGCCTATAGGCATCCTGGTCGGTAGATTTCTGGCGTATCGCGAGTTCGCCGGAAAAGGATTTGTCGAAGCCATAGTGGCGCTCCCCCTGGTGCTCCCGCCAACCGTATTTGGCTATTATCTGCTGGTGGCCTTCGGCGCTGCATCACCACTCGGCCAGACCTGGCAAGCGTTTTTTGGTCAGCCACTGGTGTTCAGCTTCGAAGGATTGCTGTTTGCCTCGATCATTTTTAATTTGCCGTTTGCGATCCAGCCGATGCAACGCGGTTTCGAGTCGATATCGTCCGAAATTCGTGATGCGGGCGCTTGTTGTGGCATGTCTCCCACGAAAGTTCTTACGAATATTGAATTACCCCTTGCGTGGCCAGGCATTTTAACCGCCATGGTATTAAGTTTCGCCCACACGCTCGGCGAATTCGGCATCGTGCTGATGGTTGGAGGTTCGATTCCCGGTGAAACCAGGACGATCGCAATCTCAATCTATGACCGCGTACAGGCGTTTGATAATGCTGCGGCTGCCCAAATGTCAGCTTTATTACTGCTGCTATCGCTGATCGTTATTGCACTGGTATTTACGCTGTCGCGGCGCGCCAGTCGCTCGCTTGGTTAGACCTCCATGA
Organism: uncultured Gammaproteobacteria bacterium; assembly: GCA_964196225.1. Taxonomy (GTDB): domain Bacteria; phylum Pseudomonadota; class Gammaproteobacteria. The sequence continues at coordinate 2,445 of CAXMSP010000025.1, forward strand.
CGGAACTACGGCTGAACATTAGCCAGGATTCACCCATTCCATTGGACGTTGCGTTTGACTGCGGACCTGGCGAAATCCTGGCTCTGGTTGGACCATCAGGGAGTGGGAAGACGACAATTCTGCGCGCTATTGCGGGCACCTATAAACCAGAACATGGCAATCTCAGCATCGGCGGCACGACCTGGTTCGACTCGAGTGCTGGCGTTTTTATCGCAAGCCATGAGCGCTCCATTGGCATGGTTTTTCAGAGTTATGCACTATTCCCCCACATGAATGCAGTTGAAAATGTCATAGCCGCGCTAGGACATCTGCCACGCGCTGAGCGCAAACTGCGTGCTCTCGAGCTGCTCGATCGGGTTAATCTCGGCGGTCTTGAAACACGCCGGCCGAAGTCTCTGTCGGGAGGCCAGCAGCAGCGGGTCGCGGTCGCCCGGGCCCTGGCCCGAGACCCTGCGGTGTTGCTACTTGATGAACCATTCTCCGCGGTGGACAGGGCTACTCGAAAACGCTTGTATCGTGAAATTGCCGATCTCCACAGCAGCCTGAGTATGCCGGTTGTTCTAGTCACTCACGATCTCGACGAAGCAATCATGCTAGCCGATCGTATCGCCATTGTTCACCGGGGCGTTTTGTTGCAAATCGGGTTACCTAACGACGTTGTCCTGAAACCCGCTTCCGCCGAAGTCGCGCGTCTCCTCGATTTGCGCAACATTTTTAATGCCAGGGTAGTTGAACACGATCTGGAGCATGGTATTACCTACCTGGATTGGCAGGGCTTGAAGATTGAAGCCAGCCTTAACCCGCAGTCGTCCTGTGGCGTTGAAGTATCCTGGGTTATTCCGGATGGTTATGTACTGCTTCATCGCCGTGACCGTCCGTCGAGAGGCGAACACGAAAATCCTGTGCCGGGAACCATCGGTTCCCGGGTTGACATTGGGCAATCAGCGCAGCTTATATTGATTCCCCATCACGAGCCCTCGCTGCCAATTCACTTCACGGTTCCGTTGCACGTCGCTTCGAGAAACAGCATCGAGGTGGGTGTCGAGGCGGCGGTTTCATTGCTTGCCGAGGGGATTCATATTATGGCTCCACAAGCTGACAATGAAGGCTAACCTGGCCGATAAATTTCACGCCCTACCTCTACAGCTGTTTTACCATTAACCGCGACAGTCATACCGACGCTAAAAATACGACTAACGCTTCTAGATGTGGAAACCAACCAGGATGCTGGCTGAGGGTAAACCGGTTACTTGCGGTTAATTGCCCACCTTACCAGGGGCGATCTTTTGTTGGTAAATAGAGTAATGAATTGGCTCCTTGATCTGGTAGCTGATCCGTTTGCATCGGGTTTCGTCCAGCAAATGATAATTCACCTGTGCCTCAACAAATGTGGCTGATTCGTTTCCCGGAAGTGGTATACCAATGGTGTATTGACGTGATTCACCTTGCGCAGGCTTGTATCCCAAATAGAAAGCTATAATCAATATCTTGCGATCTTGATTAATCTTAAAATGCATCGGCAAAAAATGTAGAGGTCATTCGAACAGTTTGCGGCCTTGAGCGGCCCGCTCTACGGTCTCGATCAACCTGTCCTTTTCCACCGGCTTGGTCAGAAAATCGACCACATCCTGCTTCTTCATGAAGTCCACAGCGAGCCCCACGTCCGGAAAGCCGGTAAGGACGATTACCGGCGTGGTTGGATACTCGCGCTGAAAAGTGGCGACCGCTTCGACCCCGCTCACCCCGGGCATTCGCACGTCGCAGATAATGACGTCGATGCTGATCGAATTGTCGGCCAGCAAGCCGATAGCCTGCTCCATATTTTTAGCCTCCAGGATCTCGAAATGTGTATCCTTGAGCTGCATTCCTATAGCGGTACGGACGTCCGCCTCATCATCAAGAACAAGAACATGATGTTTCATAGATACTCCTCATTTTAGTAAAATTTTTATTCAGTAATAGGAAACCTGATCAAAAACCGGGCCCCTTCGTCGCCGGCATTCTCGACATCTATTGTGCCCTGATAACGGGTGACAATTTGACGAACGATATAAAGCCCCAGACCCTCACCCTCGTCGGGTCCTTTGGTTGTGAAAAATGGATCGAATATCCTTTTCAGGTGTTCATTCGAAATTCCAGCACCGCTATCCTGGATGCGTACGCTAACCCAGCCTCCCTCAGGCACTGTGTCGATCTTGATTTGCCCATTGCCATCGATGGCCTGAATGGCGTTGCGTAGGACGTTGAATAATACTTGCTGGATTTCTTCGGATTTGGCCAGAATCTCCGGTACGGGGCTTGCCGTGATTTTAAACTCGACCTGGAGTCCGCACAGTGTCTGTTGGGCAAGATGTACAGCGTCAGCAATCGAGGTGGTGATGTCCACGCGTTGAAGATCGTGGCGATTACCTGGCTGAGTATATTGAGACAGGTTCTTCACTGTCTCGGAAATTTTCTTCGCCTGTTTGAGGATTTCATGACCGTATGCGTGGCACTGATGGATGTTATTTTCGTCCGTGAGCGTTTCGGCCACGGCAAAAAGCACGTATAGAGGATTGTTGATCTCGTGGCCAATACCGCTGACCAGCGTGCCCACGGCGGTCATTTTTTCCACCTGGATGAGTTGGTCCAGGACCCGTTCCTTTTCCTGCTGGGCTTCATGCAACTCCCGTGTTCGTTCTGCAACTATCTCCTCGAGCTGTTCTTCGTGTTTGTACAATCGTTCTTCGATGGCCTTCCGCACGGTGACATCGATCACCGTTGCGACCACGAACCGTCCAGAGTCGGTTTGCACGGGGCGTAACCCGATTTCAACGGGAAACCGACGACCGTCTTTGCTAATGCCCTCAAGATCTCTTCCTATACCCATCGACCGTGACTCGCGACTTTGTGCATATTTTTCGACATGGCGCCGGTGCGCAGCCGCGAATTGATCCGGAACTAGAATTTCAACCGGTTTACCCAGGAGATCTTTCACACGATATTCGAACATATCTGCGAGTGTTTGGTTCACATACTGGATATCGCCCCAATCGCCGACCACCATGATGCCGGAGGGAGCCGCTTCTAACGCCAGTTGGTATATCTCGGTTTGTGAGTCGCTTACTATCATATTCCTGATGGTTTTTTATTGGCTCGTCGAATATTCTAGCCTGCAATAGGCTACCCGCGCAATGCTCGGTCTATTCGGCAGTTAATCCTATGAGTGAGCGCCGCAATGGCCGACTGGTTTCACTAAAATAAACCGCCTCGTGTCACCACAGTGTCACTGTGGCCTGTTAAAAAATCCCGCATAGTTTCAAAGTTCAGTAATTTTTTTTGAGTTCAAGTGAGAGTGAGCGAGCATGCCCATGGTTAGCCTAATCCGTGAATCACGCCTCCGCCTTAGCGGATTCGACTATTTCGTTCTTGCTGGGGCGGCCGTGAACCTGCTGGTCATCGGATACTTAATCGGTTATTGGCTGTTTGCAGGTTAGGTGCCCCCCGGGGTCGATATAATTATGGAGTCCCCGAGATGAATACAAATGTAAAACAAGCAGAAACGAGTGTCGAACCACTGCCGCTATATCGTGAAATTCTGCTTGCAGTCGATTCCTCCGATCACTCTAATCGGGGTGTCGAGGACGGAATTGCGCTGGCTAAATTGTCGGGCGCACAGGTTACCGCTGCACATGTTTATGCGGCACAAATGCACGATTTGCGATTTCGTCAAATGGAAGGTGGACTACCTGAAAAATTTCGCGAGGAAGAAGAGCTCGAACGTCAACGCGACGTACACGATGATTTGATCACGCGCGGATTGTCGATTATCTCTGAGTCCTATTTGGATCAGGCTGATCGTGCCTGCAAAGAGGCGGGTCTCCGGTATGTCCGCCGCGCTCTGGAAGGCAAAAACTATCGGCAAATGGTCGCGGAAGCCAACAGTGGCAACTACGATCTGCTGGTATTGGGTGCGCTGGGTTTAGGTGCAGTAGCGGAATCGTGCATCGGTACCGTTTGCGAGCGGGTGGTACGCCGGGCCGACATCGACACTCTGGTAATCAAATCTCCTGCACAAACAATTAGCGAAGGCCCGATCGTGGTCGCAATCGATGGGTCGGCGCAAGCTTACGGCGGGTTGCTGACTGCGCTTTCTCTGGCTCAGGAATGGCAGGTGCCGCTGCATGTGGTCTCAGCTTTCGACCCTTATTATCACTACGTGGCTTTTAATCGCATTGCCAGTGTGCTTTCTGAAGAAGCTAGCAAAGTTTTTCATTTCAAGGAACAGGAACGGCTTCACGAAGAAATCATCGATTCCGGGCTGGCCAAAATTTACGCGGGGCATTTAGAAATTGCCAGGGACATTGCTGCTGACTATGCGATACCAATCGAAACTAAACTGCTCGATGGCAAGCCTCACGATATCATCGGGCGCTATGTGCGAGATTTAAATCCGTCATTGCTAGTGATTGGCAAGCTCGGCATTCATGCCGATGCTGAGCTGGACATCGGTGGAAACGCCGAGAACCTGTTGCGCAACGCGCAGTGTGCAGTATTGCTCAGCCAGCGTGAACACCAACCCCAGATGGAACGCATAGCCGAC
>CAXMSP010000026.1:0-5708 GCA_964196225.1 uncultured Gammaproteobacteria bacterium
GCCTGTAGAGAATACGCACCTTGTTTGGAGGGGTTCCCGAGTGGCCAAAGGGGGCAGACTGTAAATCTGCTGGCTCAGCCTTCGGTGGTTCGAATCCACCCCCCTCCACCATCTATTAAATGGAGCACCCTGGTGCTCCATTTAATAGATGATTACGGGGGGTGGATCGAACCGTAAGGTTCGACACAAAATCGTCTGGAACGATTTTGAACGACCAAGGGTCGGCCCGGAGGGCAAATTACAGGGAGGTAATTTGTAGACTCGTCAGGAACGAATTTGAACGTCCGCACGCCTACATGGATGTAGGTGGTAGAGCAATGCAGGAGCAATTGCCGAGGACGGCCCGAAGGGCAGGCAAGAAAATGCTCCTGCATTTCTTGCATACATCACGTCCATGTGAATAAGGGCAGGATTGCCCGGAGTAATCCACCCCAGGTGGGACAACTCGATATAGACTAGAACGGCATTTGCTTAAGACCGTCATTCCCGCGAGTTCGGGAATGACCGCCAGGGAAGGTGGAAATGCAATAGGGTTGTAGGAACAACCCTTGCCTATTGAGACTGGCAAGCAATGTTCGATAGATTCCGGCTCGGAGGCCGGAATGACGAAATGCAGTTAGAGCGGCGTATAGAGTAGCAATTTAAAAGCTTGCGGGTGTCGTATAATGGTATTACCTCAGCCTTCCAAGCTGATGACGCGGGTTCGATTCCCGCCACCCGCTCCAGATTGTTTGCGAGGAAAGGGGCTTACGAGGAAAGGGCTGTTAATGAATCATGCTCATATAGCTCAGTCGGTAGAGCACTTCCTTGGTAAGGAAGAGGTCTCCAGTTCGAATCTGGATATGAGCTCCATTATCAAGTAGTAATTGTTTGATTAAAATTGGTTAATAAAATTAAGGGCTTTAAGCAGCCAAAATAGTTGAGAGAAATCTTATGTCAAAAGCGAAATTTGTAAGAAACAAGCCCCACGTGAATGTGGGCACGATCGGTCACGTTGATCATGGTAAGACCACGCTGACAGCGGCATTAACCAAGGTCATGGCGGAACAGCAAGGCGGCGAGTTCATCGCCTTCGACGAAATCGACAATGCACCGGAAGAAAAGGCCCGCGGCATCACGATCGCGACCTCACACGTAGAATACGAATCAGCCAACCGTCACTACGCCCACGTAGACTGCCCGGGGCACGCCGACTATGTAAAGAACATGATCACCGGCGCGGCGCAGATGGACGGCGCGATCCTGGTAGTATCGGCGGCAGACGGCCCGATGCCACAGACCCGCGAGCATATCCTGCTGGCACGGCAGGTAGGTGTGCCTTATATAGTGGTATTCATGAACAAAGCCGACATGGTTGACGACGACGAACTGCTGGAACTGGTGGAAATGGAAATTCGTGAACTGCTCGACGCCTACGATTTTCCCGGCGACGACACACCGGTCATCATCGGCTCGGCATTAAAAGCACTCGAAGGCGACGACAGCGAGATTGGCGTACCGTCGATCATCAAGCTGATCGAAGCGCTGGATACCTATGTACCCGAGCCCGAGCGAGCCACAGACGGTGATTACCTGATGCCGGTAGAAGACGTATTCTCGATCTCCGGTCGTGGTACCGTGGTTACCGGACGTATTGAACGCGGCATCATCAAGGTTGGCGAAGAAATCGCCATCGTCGGCATCAAAGACACGCAGAAGACCATCTGTACTGGCGTGGAAATGTTCCGCAAGCTACTCGACCAGGGCCAGGCAGGCGACAATGTCGGCATCTTGCTACGTGGCACCAAGCGTGAAGAAGTCGAGCGTGGTCAGGTACTGGCGAAGCCGGGATCGATAACGCCACACACTAAATTCGAATGTGAAGTGTATATCCTGTCGAAAGACGAGGGTGGACGACATACGCCATTTTTCAATGGATATCGTCCGCAGTTTTACTTCCGTACCACCGATGTTACCGGCGCCTGTGAACTACCCTCGGGCATTGAAATGGTCATGCCGGGAGACAACGTGAAGATGGAAGTGAAACTGATCGCGCCGATCGCGATGGAAGACGGACTACGCTTTGCAATCCGAGAAGGTGGCCGCACCGTGGGTGCTGGTGTTGTATCTAAAATTATCGAATAAAGTTTAAGAAAATATCATTGCATCAGGGCGGGAGATGGGCTACCATCCCCGCCCTTTGTTTGATGGTGGGGATGGTTCCTGCCGCCAGATTAGGACAGTAGCTCAACTGGCAGAGCAGCGGTCTCCAAAACCGCAGGTTGGGGGTTCGATTCCCTCCTGTCCTGCCATTTTCGACGAATTTCGACACATTTAGGGGTATTTTGTGGTCACAAAGACCGAACAAGCATCATCAGGATTCGATACAGTCAAGCTCATGATGGCTTTGCTAACGTTGATCGCTGGTGTGGTTGGTTTCTACTATTTTGCAGACGAGTCCCAGCTATTACGTGTAATTGGTTTGCTGGCCATAGCCGCCACGGCATTTTTTATTATTTCGACCACGGATATTGGCCGCCGAAGCCTGGGCTTTGTGCGCGATGCGCGGGTCGAAGTACGCAAGGTAGTCTGGCCGACACGGACAGAAACCACACAAACCACAATTGCCGTTCTAATCATGGTATTTCTGGTTGCTATCATGCTTTGGTTATTTGATATGGCCCTGGGATGGGGCGTGCGCAGTTTACTGACTTAAGGTGTATTGATGTCCAACGAAGAAACTGTCGCGGAAGCGTCTGAAGCGCCTAAAAAATCAGCTATTCGCTGGTATGTAGTGCATGCTTATTCCGGCTTCGAGGCCTCTGTAAAAAAGGTGCTTGAGAGCCGTATCGCTAGTTCGGGCTACAAAGAGAAATTTGGTCAGATTTTAGTGCCTACCGAGGAAGTGGTAGAAATGAAAGATGGCACCAAGCGCAAAAGTGAGCGCAAGTTCTTTCCCGGGTACGTGTTAGTGCAAATGGAACTGGATAACGATACCTGGCATCTGGTGAAGCAGGTACCGAAAGTCCTCGGCTTTATTGGCGGAACCAGCGACAAGCCGGCACCGATTACCGAGGCCGAAGCAGACTCCATTTTGAATCGCGTCGAGGAAGGTGTAGACAGGCCGAGACCCAAGGTACTTTTTGAAGTCGGTGAAGTGGTGCGCGTTAACGACGGACCATTCAATGATTTCAACGGTGTTGTCGAAGAAGTGAATTACGAAAAGAGCAAAATGCTCGTTTCAGTACAGATTTTTGGTCGCTCGACCCCGGTAGAGTTGACTTTTGGGCAGGTAGAAAAAGGTTAATAACGATCGCAAGGTCGTGTTTTGTTTTAAGTATGGTTTTTATGGGGAGGGCGAATTGAGTAGTCCGTTTGCACCCAGGAGATAGTGTTGTGGCAAAAAAGATAGAAAAGTATATCAAGTTACAGGTGCCTGCAGGTTCGGCTAACCCGAGCCCTCCAGTCGGTCCTGCTCTTGGCCAACATGGCCTTAACATCATGGAGTTTTGCAAGGCATTTAATGCCCAGACCCAGGATGTCGAGAATGGTATGCCGCTTCCGGTAGTGATAGCGGTATATTCCGATAAAAGCTTCACGTTTGAGATAAAAACTCCACCGGCGGCAGTACTGTTGCGAAAGGCAGCGGGAATAGCCAAGGGTAGTGGTACGCCTAACTCGGACAAGGTTGGCAAGGTTAGTCGCGCACAGCTCGAAGAAATTGCTACTGTCAAAATGAGGGATTTGAACGCTAATGATATGGATGCGGCTGTTCGAATTATTGCTGGCAGTGCCCGCAGTATGGGCTTAGACGTGGAGGGTGTGTAACGTGGCCAAAGAATCGAAACGTTTTGCAGCGATACGTGAAAAAATTGACAAGACTACACAATACGCGATTGACGAGGGCCTGGCTTTGCTCAAGGAACTCAGTACGGTCAAGTTTGACGAGTCTGTTGACGCTGCCATCAATCTTGGTGTTGACCCGCGCAAATCTGAACAGAATGTGCGTGGTTCAAGCGTGTTGCCTAATGGCACCGGTAAAGTGGTTCGTGTTGCCGTATTCACCCAGGGTGACAATGTCGAAAAGGCACAGAAAGCTGGTGCTGACGTGGTAGGCATGCAGGATTTGGCGGATTCAATGAAAGGCGGCGATCTGAACTACGATGTTGTCATCGCCAGCCCGGATGCCATGGGCGTGGTTGGTCAGTTAGGCCAGCTACTTGGGCCACGAGGCCTGATGCCTAATCCAAAGGTAGGTACCGTATCGCCAGATGTGGCCACCGCGGTACAAAATGCCAAGGCTGGTCAGGTTCGTTATAGAACCGATAAGGGCGGTATCATTCATTGCACAATCGGTAAATCCAGTTTCGAGGTTGCTCAGTTACGTGAAAACCTGGAATTTTTACTCGCCGATTTAAAAAAAGCCAAACCCACCGCTTCAAAAGGGGTTTATTTAAAGAAAGTTATAATCTCGACCACCATGGGACCCGGTGTCGCGGTTGATCAGGCGTCGTTAGATTTAAAATAATGACGCCTGGAGCCGGTCCGAGAACAGGTTTTCTATTCTCGTACAGACTCGTAGTTAGAATCTTTGAGAACGCCAGTACCCCAGGGTACTGATCTCATCAAAGACCGTGGGTGGCCAGCTCATTTTGAGCTTAGCCTTAATTTCCTGCGTAGATGATCTTCTGAGACAGAATTATCTGGTTAAGAGATCGTACATGGAATCGATAGGGATATCGGACAGGGATGAAGGGCTGAACGTTAGTTCAGTATGGTTTAATAATCAGGAGAACTTAATATGCCTTTAACACTCCAGCAAAAACAGGCGGTGGTTAGCGAAGTAGCAGAAGCTGCTGCGCAAGCGCACTCTGTGATTGCAGCCGAGTATCAAGGCTTGACAGTTGGTGAGATGACCCAATTGCGTGTTAAAGCTCGTGAATCCAATGTGCATTTGCGCGTGGTCAAAAATTCTTTGGCACGACGTGCGTTCGAAGGCACGGGTTATGGATGCATGAGCGATGCATTGCAGGGTCAGATGGTTTACGCATTTTCAATGGAAGAGCCGGGCGGTGCCGCACGAGTTCTGAAGGAATATGCAGATGCCAATAAGAAATTAGTCGTTAAGCTGATCGCCTTTGGCGGTGAGTTACTGGATCCATCCGAGATCAAGCGACTGGCTTCTATGCCAACCTACGATCAAGCAATCAGCCTGGTGATGGCCGTAATGAAAGCACCTGTGGAAAAACTTGCGCGTACCATGAATGAGGTACCGGGCAAGCTAACTCGTCAGTTGCAGCAATTCGCGACCAAAAGCAAGCGTAATTAACTTTTTAAATTTTCTGTATCAGGAGAAATAATAATGGCAGTTTCTAAAGAAGATATTCTTGAAACTTTATCAAACATGAGCGTTATGGAAGTCGTTGATCTGATTTCCGCAATGGAAGAAAAATTCGGCGTTTCGGCCGCTGCAGCGGTTGCCGCTGCTCCCGCAGCCGCAGCAGGTGATGCGGGTGGTGCAGCTGAAGAGAAGGATGAATTCGACGTGGTACTGGGTAGTTTCGGTGAAAAGAAAGTAGCCGTTATCAAGGCAGTACGTTCGATCACCGGTCTCGGTCTTAAAGAAGCCAAAGACATGGTTGAGAGTGCGCCCACCACGATCAAGGAAGCTGCTTCCAAAGGCGAAGCCGAAGAGCTCAAAAAGCAGCTTGAAGAAGCTGGCGCAACTG
>CAXMSP010000027.1:0-27403 GCA_964196225.1 uncultured Gammaproteobacteria bacterium
CGGTCTTTCCGCGGGTTCGTGGAAGCACTGGTCCCGCGTCTGGGACCTCGACTACGACTGGGTCAAGGGTCAGTTCGATAGCGGTAGCTACGAGCAGAGCAAGGGCAAGGATGTGCATGTCATGAACACCAAGGGAATTCCGGTATCGCGCTGGATCGATGGCGTGCTCGAGGACAAGGGCAATATCGCGCAAAAGGATAACCTCAAGGCGATGATATTCTGGGGGCATGCGCCCAACAGCCAGACCCGTGGTGTCGAGCAGAAAAAGGCGATGGAAGAACTGGATTTGCTGGTCGTGGTCGACCCTTATCCAACCGCGAGCGCGGTCATGCATGACCGCACCGATGGGGTTTACCTGTTACCGGCAGCCACGCAGATGGAGACCTATGGTTCGGTGACCGCGTCTAACCGCTCGTTCCAATGGCGTTCGAAAGTCATCGATCCACTGTTCGAATCCCTGCCCGATCATACCATCATGTACAAACTGGCGAAGAAACTGGGTATCGCGGACCAGCTGTGCAAGAACATCAAGGTCAACGGCGAAGAGCCGCTGGTCGAGGATATCCTGCGTGAAATCAACAGCGGCATGTGGACCATTGGTTATACCGGTCAGAGTCCGGAGCGTTTGAAAAAGCACCAGGAAAACTGGGGAACCTTCGATTACAGTACCTTGAAAGCCGAAGGCGGACCTGCCGATGGTGATTTCTACGGCTTACCCTGGCCTTCCTGGGGTACTCCGGAAATGAACCATCCGGGCACACCTAACCTGTATGACACATCTAAATCGGTTGCCGAGGGGGGGCTCACATTCAGGGCCCGGTTTGGCGTTGAAAGAAACGGTGTCAACCTGCTCGCGGAAGGCTCCTATAGTAAAGGTTCCGAAATCAAGGATGGTTACCCGGAATTCAGCGACAAGGTATTAAAGAAACTTGGCTGGTGGGGCGATTTGACCGCGGCCGAGAAAAAGGCGGCCGAAGGCAAGAACTGGAAAACCGATCTATCCGGCGGCATCCAGCGCGTCGCGATAAAACACGGTTGCTCACCCTTTGGCAATGCCAAGGCACGAGCGATGGTCTGGACCTTCCCGGATCCGGTGCCCATTCATCGAGAGCCCTTGTACACGTCAAGGCGTGACCTGGTCGAGAAGTATCCGACCTACGAGGATCGCAAGTCATTCTGGCGGTTGCCGACACGTTACAAGTCGATCCAGGCGACCGATTACTCCAAGGATTACCCGATTATTCTGACCACTGGACGACTGGTTGAATACGAAGGGGGCGGCGATGAAACGCGGTCCAACGCCTGGCTTGCTGAATTACAGCAAGACATGTTCGTTGAGGTACATCCCCGCGATGCCAATAATGCCGGCATCAAGGAAGGTGACGATGTCTGGGTTGAAAGTGCGTCAATGGCCAAGGTCAAAGTCAAGGCGATGGTGACGAGACGGGTCGGTTCTGGTGTTGCTTTCATGCCGTTCCACTGGGCCGGGCATTTCCAGGGCAAGGATTTGAGGGATAAATACCCTGAAGGAGCCGATCCCTACATCCTGGGTGAAGCGGCCAATACAGCGATGACATATGGTTATGATTCCGTGACGCAGATGCAGGAATCAAAATGTAGCCTTTGTCGCATTACCAAAGCATAGGGGGATAGAAAAATGGCCAGAATGAAATTCTACTGTGATGCGGAACGCTGTATCGAATGTAATGCCTGCGTAACCGCCTGTAAAAACGAGCACGACATCCCCTGGGGGGTTAACCGCCGACGCGTGGTTACCATCAAGGATGGCGAGCAGGGTGAACGCTCACTGTCGGTGGCCTGTATGCACTGCTCGGATGCGCCTTGTGCCGCGGTTTGTCCGGTGGACTGCTTTTACACCACCGGTGACGGCATTGTGCTGCACGACAAGGACATCTGCATCGGCTGCGGCTACTGCTTTTACGCCTGTCCGTTCGGGGCGCCACAATTCCCCGAATCGTCAGCCTTTTCGTCACGTGGCAAGATGGATAAATGTACTTTCTGTGCGGGTGGTCCGGAAGATGACCTCAGCTCAGAAGAGTACAAAAAGTATGGTCGCAATCGGATTTCGGAGGGCAAGTTGCCGTTGTGCGCAGAGATGTGCTCAACCAAGGCGTTGCTTGCCGGTGATGCTGACATGCTTTCAGATATTTATCGCAAGCGGATCATCAATCGCGGTGCCAGTGCCTTCGACTGGGGTGTGAACTTTAATAACAGCAAGATACAAGGTTAATACGCACTCATAGAAATGAGATCGATACAGGGACGTATCGAGATTTACCCGGCGGAGCCTAACTAAAATATAGAATAGGGTGAGAGTCGTGAGAATCCGTACATTGTTAATGTTGGTTTGCCTGATACTGTCCGCTTTCCAGGTGCAGGCTGCCGATCCTCCTCCCCCACCAAGTTTACTATCGATTAATCCTGGCGCCGAGCTATGGCGTGAAGTGCGTCAGCGAGACGGTGAAGTCGAGGGTATCAGCCAGGTCAAATCGCCTGGCGCTAACGTGCTGGTGAACGTTTCGGGCCAATCCTGGCGCGAATACCGCATGCAGGAACTGGTGCCAAAAGCGGGTGCGGCTGTTTTAATTGTATTGCTCGTGATCGCAATTTTCCGACTGTTGCGAGGTCGCATTATGCTCGAGGATGGGCGTTCGGGTATCAAGATATTGCGATTTACGACCAGTCAGCGCGCCGCGCACTGGTCAACCGCAATATTGTTCGTAGTGCTGGGTCTAACCGGCCTGACCCTGCTGTTGGGTCGCAAGTTTTTGATTCCTGTTTTCGGCGCGGAGGGTTTCGGCAGTATTGCTGTCGCTGCTAAATTCCTGCATGACTACCTCGGGCCTGTCTTCATACTGGCGCTGACCTGGCTGTTCGTATTGTTTGTGCGCGATAACATACCGTCCCCCAAACTCGACCTGCAATGGTTGTTGAAAGGAGGTGGCTTGTTCGGCAAACACGCCAGTAGCGATCGCTATAACGCGGGCGAGAAACTCTGGTTCTGGTTGGCATCGATTATCGGTCTCGGGGTAATTGTCAGTGGCGTGGTGCTGGACTTCCCGATTTTTGGACAAACTCGCGCCACCATGGAGTTTTATCACTGGGTGCATAGCGTCTCCGCGATTATTCTGATCGTGGTGTCATTCGGTCATATTTACATGGGTACCGCGGCGTTGGAAGCGACTTTCGAAGTCATGCAGACCGGCTATTGCGATGAAAATTGGGCCAAGGATCACCACGACCTGTGGTATGAAAAGGTCAAGGATTCGGGTGAGACTAAGCAGCAGCAGGATCAGGCGCAGGCCAGTATGGCGTCGAAGCAGAGCGAATCGACGGAGCCCGCCAGCTAGCGTCAATATCTTCGATGGTTTTTCTTGTCCTGGGTCAATAACTGCTTTACTTGTTGTTGTCTAAATAAAATGCTGTTTTATCCTGTGGGATTAATCAGGGCATCGCGGTATATAGATTGGTTCATCTCCTCCAAAGACACTTTTCTCACTGTTTCACAAGACCGACGTCGATAATTCTGTTGTCGCTAAGCCTGTTCCTGCCGCAGCTGTCGAGTGCAGCAGTACCACAGAAACATGAAGGCTTCCCACAGGGTGTTTCGACGATCAACCCGGGAAGTGAACTGTGGCGCGAAGTGCGGCAACGCGATCTGGCTGTCACCGGCATCAGCCAGGTCAAGGGTGTTGAAACCGGCGTGCTGATCAATTCCCGGGGCGACCAGTGGGCCCGGTTTCGAATCGAGAATCCCGTTAAATACGCACCGATGGTGCTTGGTGCGGTGTTTCTCGTGCTCATTCTGTTCTACGTGTTGCGCGGCAAGGTAGGTATTGAAGGCGGACTTTCGGGCCGCATGGTGCTTCGCTTCACCGATTACGAACGCATCGTGCACTGGACCCTGGCTATTGTATTCCTGTTCCTCGCAATTACCGGGCTGATATTGCTATTGGGCCGTCCGTTACTGATCCCGCTATTTGGCAAGGAATTCTTTTCATTAATAGCCTCCGCCAGCAAGGAAGGCCATAATCTGTTCGGACCGATTTTCCTGGTTTCGCTGCTGATGATGCTATTCAGTTTTGTGCGGCGAAATATTTATGAAAAGGGCGATCTGACCTGGTTGTTAAAAGGCGGTGGCTTTATTGGCGATGGCCACGTATCCGGCGGTTTTTTCAACATGGGTGAAAAGACCTGGTACTGGATAGTGATATTAATCGGCCTCGCCATCTCGATCAGCGGATTGATCCTGGTATCGCCTAATTTCGGCCAGGGCAGGGTGGTCATGGAAATATCGCACGTGGTGCACGTATTCGGCGCAATCGTATTGACCGCCGTGTCGATTGGTCACATGTACATGGGCTCTATCGGTACCGAGGGTTCGCTTGAAGGGATGAAGTCGGGGTATGTCGATATCAACTGGGTTGAAGCGCATCACGACCGCTGGGCGAAGGAGTGCCATGAAAATGAACAGGTGATTTCAGCCGAGGAATATGCGCGCCTGCAGGGCAATAAACCTGACACAGCGATGGAGAGGGGGGCATGATTGAATACCTGATTGACGGACCGTTGTGGTACTTTTCGCTCGCTGTTTTTTGCATCGGCGTACTGTGGCAATTAGCCAGTATCGTTTTTGCCAGAAGTAAAACCGACCTCTCGGTTGCGCGCGGGTCTGCCACTGGAGGGGCCTGGCGTAATGTCTTTAGCCGTTTCGTACCACACCCTGAAATTGCACCACAAATCCGCGTACAGATTGTGGCGGGATACATGTTTCATTTGGGCCTGTTTGCGCTGCTGTTTTTTGCCGCGCCGCATGTTTTATTCCTGGAGGAAAACCTGCTCGGCTTCGGTTGGGCGCCGATGCCGCACTGGGCTTTCATTGTCGCCTCCCAGTTCGCATTCCTGGGATTAATCATTTTGTGGTTACGGCGCATGCTGAATTCGGTGAGCCGGCTAATCTCGACCCTCGATGATCATATTGCTGCGATCCTGACCTTCATCGTGATGTTGACCGGGTGCCTGGCCTTGTTGAAAGGTTTTACCGAGTTACGGTTGTTGCATCGCTTCACCGTGGAACTGCTGCTGATTTATTTCCCATTCAGCTGTTTGATGCATACCTTCACGTTTATTCCAAGCCGTGCATTTAGCGGTGCGTGGTTTGGTCGGCGTGGCATCGATGCCTGATCGGCTGGAGATTGCGAGATGAGTGAACGACTGGAAAAAGGCTTAAACGTACTGCGGGCCGAAATGGACCACAAGGTTAAGTCCTTCTTCTCGAGTTGCGTGCACTGCGGGATCTGTGCCGAGTCCTGCCTGTTTTATACCGAAACGCAAGACCCTCGATATACCCCGATCTACAAAACCGAGCCCCTGCGCAAGCTTTGGAAGAAGGAGTACAGTTTCTGGGGAAAGCTCTCCAGTAAACTGGGCATTAGCAAACCGATGACCGAGGCCGACCTCGCCGACTGGGAAGAGCTGGTTTATGACGGTTGCTCGATGTGCGGTCGCTGCAGCATGGTATGCCCGGTCGGCGTCGATATCTCCATGGTGATCTTCAAGGTCAAGCACGCGCTTGCCGTGGCTGGCTTCTCACCGGAAGGACTGGTCGGTGCGACGAAACGTGCAGTTGAAATTGGTAGCCCAATGGGAATTACGATGACAACCGTGCGTGCAATGATAAAACACGTCGAGGAAGACACCGGTTTGAGCGTACCTATGGATGTCGAGGGCGCCGAGTATATGGCGTTGTTGTCTTCAAACGAGATCGCGCTATACCCCGAATACCTGGAAGCACTGGTCAAGATTTTTGACCATGCTGGCGTCAGCTGGACCCTGTCCTCCGATGCTTTTGAAGCGACAAATTCCGGTTTGCAGATTGGTAATAAGGCGATCGCCGGTCAACTCGTGCAAAGAGTCGTCGATGGCGCTGAAAAACTGAAAGTTAAAACCGTGATCAGCCCTGAATGTGGCCACGCCTATACCGCGCTGCGTTGGGAAGGCCCCAATTTTATTGGCAAGGCATATCCTTTCAGGGTGGTGCATATTCTCGAGCTGCTGGATGAGCTGCAGGCCCAGGGACGAATTCAAACCACGGGCAAGGAAACCGGGCGCCTAACGTTTCACGACCCCTGTTCGATCGTTCGCCGTGGCGGCATCCAGGCACAGCCAAGAAACTTGCTTGGGCCGATTGCTGAGAATTTTGTCGAGATGGCGGACCATGGCAGCATGAACTGGTGTTGCGGTGGTGGCGGTGGCGTCAGCAGCAACGAGCGCGCCGAAGACCTGAAACTAACCGCTTTCAATCGTAAGAAATCCCAGATCGAGGAAACCGGCGCCGAGTCGGTTGTTACGGCCTGTTCGAATTGTCGCATGGTGATGGAGGAAGGCCTTGAAACCAACGAGATGGACATTCCGATGCTCGGCCTGACCGAGTTAATCGCCGAGCACCTGGCCGATAAACGCACCGAATAAAAATCACTCGTACAATTCAGCACGGCTCGGGTCATACCGCGGCTTGACCGCGGTATCCAGATGATCGGGATTTAGCTGGATCCCGCGGTCACGCCGCGGGATGACAGACAATTTGGTTCTCCATTCAAACTTCACACGCTTTCAGGGGCCGTAACAATGTAAGTGCTGTGGTATTATCGTCGGCGGTTTAATCGCTGGAAGCAACTGACATGGCTGACGAAACAATTAGTGACGATGAACTCGACGAAATCTATCGTCGTATGGTCGATTTGTTTATCGATAGCGCCAATGAAATGGCCGAGACTAACAGCCCGGAAAATGTCGGCATGGCTCTGCTTTATGCGGCCTCGCGTTATAACGCCCATGTCGTTTCGAGCCACGCCGAAACACTCGAAGGCTACGAGCGCGACATACCCAAGGCGCGCGAGTTTTTCCATGCCCAGTATGAACAAATGCTCGACGAGAACTTCGAAGACTACAAGCTGAACTATACCAAGTACTCGAACTTCATCAGGAAGCAGTAGCTCTCACTGACTCGATTTTGGGGCAATCCTCGTTGGTTAACCTCGTTGTTTGTTTCCAGGTCGCGAGACAGCTGTCACGGACTGTCTCTTCGAGTGCACCGACTGCATCCACATAATTGAAAAAAGCTTTGAAATCAAGCTGATGCGCGTGAATCATGTTGATAAACGAGGGTACCTCGGAATTATAGGCGGCCACGGATCCGATCTTGGCATTGTTAAGATCATCGGCAAACCAGCGAGTAAATCCCCCGTTTACCTGGTGCGTTTTAGCTATCGCATCATGTTGGTTACGCGCATCGGTAAATATCTGTACCTTGCGCTCGCGTTTCTCCGCGTCGCTAATTTCGTTTGCATAGAGTTCCGCGAGCCTTTCACGGGTGGTTCCAATCAGCTTGATCGCCTGTTCGCGATACGCCAACCAGCGCGATAATTTATCGAGGTCCTCGATCCGGTTTTGCGATTTCAGCCAGAGTTCGGTGCCGACCTGCTGTACTGCCGATGCGAGTGATTCGTTAAAAGTCGTGTCATCGTCGATGTAGATCTGCTGGTGGGTGAGTTCGTGGAACAGCAATCCCGCGAGGCGATAGTCGGGCCAGTTGATAAAGCTGCTTAACACCGGGTCGTCGAACCAGCCCAACGTTGAATAGGCCGAGACCGGGCCGATATGTACCTCCAGGCCCTCGGACTTCAAATCATCGGCATAGGCCAGCATACGGTCTTCATCGTAGTAACCGCGGTAACTGGCGCAACCGATGATCGGGTAACACCACTCATAAAGCCGTGTCGAAAACTCGGGTGCGGCGAAAAGATTCTGGATAACATAGGGGCGATCCAGCTCGACATAGCTGTCGTAACTGCCGTTCGCGGGCAGTTCCAGGCGCTCGATCGAAAAGCGGCGGATTTCCTGCACCAGCGCAAGTCGTTCGCGTAAATCGGTTTCGAGTGCGTCGTCTGCCAGTAACTCGTCGATATCGACGCGCTTGTTCATGACCTCGAGGTGACCGTTGGCGCTATGCCAGTAGTAGCCGAAATCGGCGCAGCCGCAAAGCATCAACAGTAAAGAAATCGAAATTATCCAGCGCATACAGTATTCTCTCACACAGTCTTTAACCGGGAAAAATCATGTTCATCTCCAGCCAGTTCGACGGTGGCAATATCGAGTGCCTCGATTCTAGCGATCCTGCCAACATCTTGCTCAATATACGTGCTGATAATCAGTCGGATTTTTATCAATGGTTTTATTTCCGCGCGGCGAACGTCAAGGATCTCGATTGCAGGTACCTGATAACCAATGCGGCTGACGCAGCGTACACCAGGGGCTGGGAAGGTTACCAGGCGGTGGCCAGCTACGACCGTGAATTCTGGTTCCGAGTCGAAACGACCTACCACGGCAAAAACCTGGTTATCGAACATAACAGTAGTGAAGACCAGGTGTACTTCGCCTATTTCGCACCTTACTCGATGGAGCGCCACGCTGACCTGCTCGCGTTTGCTCAAACCAGTGAACGCTGCCAGGCTGAAACCCTGGGGCTGACCCTGGATGGCCAGGCCATGGACTGCCTGCGCTTTGGTGAGATCGAGCCCGGGCGCAAGATTATCTGGATGGTCGCACGCCAGCACCCGGGTGAAACCATGGCCGAATGGTGGATGGAAGGCATGGTCAATCGCCTGGTCGATCATAGCGATCCGGTCGTCAACGCGATTCTCGATAAAGCGGTGATATACCTGGTGCCGAATATGAATCCCGACGGCAGTCGGCGCGGGCATTTGCGCACCAACGCGGCGGGATCGAACTTGAATCGCGAGTGGGATAATCCGAGCGTCGAAAAATGCCCCGAAGTACTGTGCGTGCTAGAGAAAATCAAGCAAACCGGCCTCGATTTTGGCCTCGATGTACATGGCGACGAGGCGCTGCCTTACAACTTTATCGCCGGTACCGAGGGCATTCCCGGCTGGAACCATGAACGCCAACAGCAACTCGAACTGTTCAAGATGTCGCTCGCCAACATCAACCCGGATTTCCAGGTCGAAAATGGTTATCCGCCCAATTCCGGGGGTAATGCCAACATGACCTACTGCTCGAACTCGCTCGCAGAACGCTTTGGTGCGCTAGTGATGACGTTAGAAATGCCGTTCAAGGATGCCACCGCAACCCCGGACCGCATCCAGGGGTGGAGCCCGGAACGCTGTGGTCGTCTCGCGCACTCCTGCCTCGATGCGCTGCACCTGTGCTGGGAGCAGGTGGTGAAATAGCCTTTAGTCTGTAATCCCATGGAGAACCTTCACAATGGCCAAAATTAATATCCAGTTCACGCTGTTTTCCGCATTTTATACGCCCTTGATCGCAACCATGGCGGGTGGTTTTCTACGCGATGAAGGTCTCGAATATGAATGGTCGGTGTCGCCACCCGGAGTGCCGGCGGTGGCATCGATTACCAATGGGTCAGCACAGGTGGTGCAGTCGGCTCCGAGCCAGGCTTTCAACTCGATCGCAAAAGGCGAGTCGAACTACCCGGTCCATTTTGCCCAGGTCAACGAGATGGATGGTTTTTTCATCACCGGGCGAGAGGCGGACGCCGATTTCTCCTGGGACAAGCTCGAGGGCGCCAGGGTCGTGATGTTCGGTGGCGGTCAACCGAATGCCATGTTTCGCTATGCCTGCCATCGGGCCGGTATCGACTACGACAAAATTATCGCGATTACGCCGGGTGGGGCCGATGACATCGACCACGCTTTTCGCGCTGGCGAAGGCCAGTATGTGCAACAGCAGGGACCCTATCCGCAGCAGCTCGAAGCCGACGGCGTTGGCAACATCGTGGCGCAGGTGGGTCTGTTAATCGGGCCCTGTGCATTTTCGAGCCTGGCCGCCTCGCGCGATTGGCTCGGCACCGATATGGCCCGCGCATTTATACGCGCCTATGCCAACGCCCGACAATACCTGAATGAAACTCCAGCCAGCGAAATCGCGGCTGCCGAGCAATCCTATTTCCCGGCTATCAGTCCCTCCGCACTGGAGCAGTGTATTGCAACCTACCAGCAGTTGGGTTGCTGGACACCGCATGTCGAAATAACGAAGCCAGCGTTTGAAATAATTCTGGACGTGTTTGAATACACCGGCAGTATTTCCGAGCGCTATCCCTACGAGCGTGTGTGTGCTGCACCGCCTTCATTCTAGAGAAAACTTATGAGCATAGATAAAGAATCGGTTACAAGGGACCTGCTATCCGAGGAAGGCTTCTGCCACCTGGATAATGCAGGCGCCGCGTTAATGCCGCGCTGCGTACTGGAGACACAGATCGAGCATCTTAAGCTCGAGGCCTCCGTGGGTGGTTATGAAGCGGAGAGACTCAAGCATGATCAAATTGAAGCGGTGTATGACTCGGTAGCGCGCCTGATCAACTGTCACCGCGATGAAGTCGCGATCGTGGAAAATGCGACGGTTGGCTGGATGATGGCGTTTTATGCCATTCCTTTTGCAGCGGGTGACCGCATCTTAACCGCCGAGGCCGAGTATGCTTCAAATTACCTGGCCTACCTGCAAATTGCCAGGGACAAGGGTGTTATTGTCGAGACCATACCGTCTACCGCCGATGGGGAGATAGACGTCGAATCGCTTAACGAGATGATCGACGAGCGGGTCAAGCTGATCTCGGTAACGCAGGTACCGACCAATGGTGGACTCGTTAATCCGGTCGAGACAATCGGGGCAGTGGCAAGGCAGAATAATATTTTGTACCTCGTCGATGCCTGCCAGTCAGCCGGCCAGATCCCGCTGGATGTCAACTCGATACAGTGCGATTTTCTAAGCGCCACCGGGCGCAAGTTTTTGCGCGGACCGAGAGGGGTAGGATTTCTCTTTGTCAGTCGTCGCGTTCTGGATTCGCTGCATCCGCCAATGATCGATCTTTTTTCAGCGATCTGGATTGACGCGGACCACTATGAGTTGCGCGAGGATGCTAGACGCTTTGAAAACTGGGAAAGCAATTATGCCGCCAAACTGGGCCTTGGTAGCGCAATTGACTATGCATTGAACATAGGTCTCGATAATATCGAAGCTGAAGTCATCAGGCTGGCAGACAGGTTACGTCTCATGCTAGCCGAAATTCTCGGCGTAAGCGTCCACGATATCGGTAAAAGAAAATGTGGGATCGTCACTTTTTCTGTTGCGGGTATCGCTGCCACCGAAGTCGAAAAGCGTCTACGGGATAACAGGGTTCAGGTCAGCGTTAGCTCTCCCGTCAGCACCCTGATTGATGCTACCCGGAGACAGCTACCGGATTTAGTTCGCAGCTCTGTGCATTACTACAACCAGGAGTCAGAGCTCGAGGCCCTGGTGAACTGTATTAAATCAATCACCGGGCAACGAGCATAAATAGTGACACGCCAACTAAATATCGTTCACCACTTCGGACAACATTTCGCGCACCTGTCCCGCGACTGCATGGAGCTCGTCGTTATCGATGGCTTGCATTGAAGCGACGGGGTCGATAGCACTGACCTGAACTCCACCTTCGACTGCTCGCAGAATTACATTACAGGGCAGCATTGCGCCAATCTTCGGTTCCATACCGATGGCCTGGTGCGCCATGTTCGGATTGCAGGCACCGAGAATACGGTAACAGTCCATATCGACATCAATTTTCTTCTTCATCGTTGCCTGCACATCGATTTCGGTCAGGACTCCGAATCCGTGAGCGGCTAATGCCGTGCGTGTTCTCGCATCAACATCTTCAAAATCAGAAGCTTCGATTAGGCGGTCAATAGTGTAGCTCATGAAAAAGTTCCTCCAGGGTTTGTCATCCTGACCCATGCGGGTCACGCGTTCCAGGGGAGGAAGGTAAGCTATCGCGAATCGTTAATCCAGCTCTTTAGAACTGAAAGTTTTTATACAGGTAGTGGCAGAAATTATGCGTTGAGGCAGGCTCAGGCGCCTAGCCGCAGATAGCTTGCAGAACTTGGCTGGCGTCCGTTTTATGTGCGGCTATAGCCGCCCGGGTTTACCGCTAGTGCTGCGTCTTCGTCATGATGGTGTGGATAGCCCGATCGAATACCGACGACGATTCGATAAACTTAACGTGACCGTCTTTTAGTTCTGACGCAAAAGCGATCATCGTCATGTTACGCACCTTGTGACCCTGGCGGTTGACGAAAACGAAGTTTCCGGTCACGTTGCTCTTCCAGGACAGGCGAGCCATCAGTGTCTTGGATTGTGACTCGATGAATTCCACCCAGGAACCGATTTCAAGCGCCTTGGCCTGCTCCAGGAAGTCCTCACCTTCATCTTCGGTTTGCTCAAAAAGCTCTTCGTCGTCCGAGGCAAGTACGATTTCCTCATCGATCGCTATTTCACCGAGCTTGACCCCGGCGGCGAACTTGTTGAGGTCGTCGATTACATCGGTAGTGGATGCAGCCGAGATAATGGTGATGGAATCATCGTCGGCCTCGTTTTCAACGACCTGGATTTCTCCAGTGTCATTAGCGGAGAATTCGAAATCGGGCGCCTCGGCTGGATCGATACCCTGGGATTGCGCAAAAGCCTCGGCACCCTTGTCGTCGGGCCACACGGTCTGGTCGTCGACCCGCGTAACTATGTTCCTTGACGTCTGTTTAACGATCTTGGCGTGTTCCTGGGCCAGCATCTGAAATATACGGTTTTGTACATCGATATGTATTTTAACCAGGTCCATGCCCTTGGAAAGCGCGCGTAGCAGGGCGGGAATGGTTTTTATAATCTTGACACGTTCTTCTTCGGTGAATTTCGGGATCAGCGTCCAGACGAAAGTGGTCGAGATCCGTTTCAGGTTTCTCCAGTGATTTGATGATTCACCCAGCGACAGGTAAGCGTTGAACAGTACCGAGGTCCAGGTGGTTTCGAGAAAATCGATTACTTCAAAGCTCACTTCCCGGTTGGTGATAAGCTTGTGCACTAGCGCCGCCGCCGCGTCCTGCGCCTCCTGAATTTGCAGATCCCTGTTCTGTTCCTGCTGGTGAATTTCCTTTTCAACCTTTTCAATTTCCTGTTCCTGGTCGGTAAGGAAGTTTTCGAAATTGATATAGGCTTCTTCGAAAACCGAGATATCTTCATTGAATTCGCTGATCAGGAAATTGACGATTTCCTCGGTCTTGTCGATGAGCGGTTGTTCGTCGGCATGACCTTCACTCCATCCTAGTGATGCGCGCGAAATGCTGTCGAGCAGTTTTCTCGCAGGGTGTTTTTTCTGGTTGAAAAAATCCTTGTCGATGATAGCGACCTTGAGCATCGGAATTTGCAGTCGCCCGATCAAAACCTTTATCGGATCAGGCAGCGCCTCGTCGTCAAAAAAGAAATCAAACAGCATCGAGACCACATCAATGGTCTGGCCGTCATTAGTATTAACCTGGTGCTGATTTTCCTGTTTGATGTTAACCAGTTGCTGGTGGCTTTGCTCCTTGAGACTTTGCGGGTCGATCGAAGTCAGGGGTTGGGTCGAAATGCTCGCTGCTTGCAAATTATTCAATGCGGCAACAAAACTGCCGCCCTGGGAACTGGGAGCAGCAATCCCGCCGGCACCTGCGACTCCACCGGCTCCAGCGACTCCACCGGCTCCAGCAACTCCGCCGGCTCCAGCAACTCCGCCGGCTCCAGCGACTCCACCGGCTCCAGCGACTCCACCGGCGCCAGCAACTCCGCCGGCTCCAGCAACTCCGCCGGCTCCGCCATCGGCTACTCCAGTGACTGCCTGTTGCAGGGCTGCAAACAGATTACCATCTGCGACCTGAACGCCAGCCACTCCACCGGCACCCGCTCCGGATCCAGGCGTCAGTAATACCGGTGCACCGCTTCCATATTCGCCGTTTTTCTTGATTCGGTTTGCCATGTAGCGACTGGTTTTTTTCATGCGTTCCTGGTCTGGCTTGAAACCAGGTAACACGCCTTTCTTGACGAACAGCTCGTTCAATTCCTCGTAGAAATGGCCCAGGTTATTCATCACGTACTTATCGAATAGCTTGTAGAAGATCAACTTTGCCTGGATATCGGTGTCGAGCAACTGGGATGCCTTATCAAAGCTTTCGCAGATTGCCTTGGGATCGAGTGGGTTTTCGTCATCATCAATTTCTTTGCGTTTCAGAACCAGTTTCAGTCGCTCGGTTACTGCGAATAAATCATCCTCGAAACGCGGGCGCGCTTTTGAAATCATGTTCTCGATTGCGATGCTGTCTTCGAGGTCATCGAGTTCGACCAGGGTCAGTTCCTCTTCGTCATCCTGGTCGGTGATGTCAGGTTTGCCCGTGATAAAGGCGTCGAAGCGTCGCTGCATTTCATGGCCGAAATTTTTCTTGATACCGTCACGCTTTATCCTGATTTCGCGCATCGCTTCCATGTACATGTTGCGCTCACGGTCATTCTTAACCTTGTCCGACAACTCGTACATTGCGTCGTCAACATTCTCCATCAGCACACGGATCAGGTCACTGAGTCCGTCCAGGGAAAAACGTTTAACTGAGTTATACACGGGGGTTTTTACGCCCTTGGCGTTAACGACTTCGAGTTTTGGTGCCAGCATTTGTTACCTGTGCTCCCCGCCAAAATGCCCTGAATCTTAGAACTTCACGTTCACAGGAGATAAAAGATGACGTTAAGAAATTTTTAGTGATAGTGTGATGCGCTTCACGTGTTAATAAGGTGTGGATAAAAGCATAGTTGTTATTCGGGATATCATGCGACCGCTTGTAGCCCAAATATAACCGTTCGTCGGTAACGTCAAAATTTCAACATCCCTGAAACCAAGCTAAATAGAGGCTTTACTGCGGGAGCGCAATCCGGAGAATAGCTCAGGTCACTAATAATTATGCTGATGAAACCCTACTGCCTCTGTTTTACCGCCCTGTTGTTGGTTTCGGCAACCCTGTTTGCCGGTGAAAAACCGCAGCGAATCGTCTCGATCGGACTATGTACCGACCAGTTGCTGTTAATGCTCGCCGAACGTGAGCAGATAGCGTCGTTATCGGTCTGGGCGAAGGATGAGAACATGTCTTACATGATCGATGCCGTGGGTGAAATTCCGCTAAATAACTCCTCGGTTGAGGAAATCATCCTTTACGATCCTGACCTGGTGGTGGCGAGTCAGTTTGCTGCCTGGGACACGGCAAAATTCCTGCGCCAGTTAGGTTACGAAGTTAAGCAAATTCCACCGGCCCGATCGATCGAAGATATTTACGCTTTGCTCAGGCAGTTCGGTGAATGGACCGGTAACCAGAAGCGTGCCGAAGCGATGATTCGTACCATGCAGCAGGAACTTGTCGAGATTGGAGAGCGTTACGCCGAGCGTCCAACAAAGACAGTGATTGTCTATTCACCGAATGGTTTTACCATCGGCGCTAATACGCTGGAAAATGACCTGTTCGTGCATGCCGGCTACGTTAATCTCGCAGCAGAAATGGGGATTGAAGGGTTCAAGCCAATCGCGCTGGAATCACTGATTGCAGCGGACCCTGATGTATTGCAGGTTGATCGTACCCTGTCGCGGGCTGACTCACTTGCAACGGCCTATATGGGTCACCCCGCACTCGAAAAGATGATTGAACACCGGGAATACCTCGACATACCGACCCGGTTGCGTATCTGTGCCGGGCCGATGATCACCGAGGCAATCGAAAATATGGCCAGGCGGCGGTGAATATCAAGGCACTCGAGGCTTCGACACTTTACGGCATATTGTTACCGGTTTTGCTGTTGGTGCTGGTGATGGCGGTCAACGTTGGACCGGTCGATATCGATCTCGGCAAGGCGATACAGGACTGGCTTGACGACCAGACCACGATTGAATCGTTGATTCTGTTCGATATTCGTTTGCCTCGTTCGCTGTTGGCGATGTTGATTGGGGCTACGCTGGGATTGGCGGGTGCGTCTTTGCAGGGATTGCTGCGTAATCCTCTGGCAGAGCCAGGTATCATCGGCATTTCCAACGGGGCCGCGCTCGGCGCGGTGATCGTGTTTTACTATGGTATTGCAGGAATCGCCTGGTTCCTGTTACCGCTAGGGGGTTTGATCGGTGCCCTGGTTGCGATGATCATTATCTTTTTACTGGTTGGCCAGAA
Organism: uncultured Gammaproteobacteria bacterium; assembly: GCA_964196225.1. Taxonomy (GTDB): domain Bacteria; phylum Pseudomonadota; class Gammaproteobacteria. The sequence goes on from CAXMSP010000027.1 coordinate 16,095, forward strand.
TCGTTCGATTATTACGTTGATTCTCGCCGGTATTGCGATCAACGCAATTGGCGGGGCCTTTATAGCGCTGGCACTCAATTTTGCTGAAAGCCCTTATGCCATGCAGGAAATCGTTTTCTGGCTGCTCGGTTCAGTCTCGAATCGCAGTGTCAACGAACTCTACATAGCAATGCCGTTCATGCTGGTGGGCTGGGGCATGATGCTTTACTGTGGCCGTTTTCTGAATGCATTGACGCTCGGTGAAGAGACGGCAAAGTCGATGGGCTTTAATGTGGCCCGAATGCGCCTGGTATTGATTCTGGGGGTGACCGCCAGTGTTGGCGCGGCGGTGTCGGTGGCCGGGAACATTGGCTTTATCGGCCTGGTGGTGCCTCATTTGATCCGCCCGTTTGTTGCCTACGAGCCCAGGCGCCTGTTGCTATCGAGCGCCATTACCGGGGCAATCCTGTTGCTTATTGCCGACATCGTGGTGCAAATACTTTCAGACAATGGCGAAATGAAGCTTGGTGTGATTACCGCTTTGGTCGGCGCACCGTTCTTTTTGTTCCTGATCCTGAAATCGAGGAATGTGTTGCAATGAGCCTGCTCAGTGGCCACGGTATTGATTACCTCATCGATTCGATTCAGATACTCGAAGCAATCGATATTCGGGTCGATACCGGTGAACTGGTGGGGCTCATCGGTCCCAATGGGGCGGGGAAGAGCAGCTTGCTGCGGTTGTTGACTGGCGTCGAAGCCTGCACTCAAGGTGAGGTTCGGTTTGATGACCAACCTTTGGGCCAGATTTCAGCCGCCCTGCGTGCGCAGCGCATGGGTTACCTGGTTCAGGGGGCGATGGCTTACTGGCCTTTCCGTGTTGACAAGGTCATCGAACTGGGCCGCATTCCCTATCAGAAGTGGTGGCAGCAGGTTTCGAGCGAGGATCAAAAAATTGTCGAGGAGGCCATGACAAAAACCGAGACACTGGCTTATCGCAACCGCATCGTGACGACGCTATCAGGGGGCGAACAAACGCTGGTTATGCTGGCACGAATTTTTGCTACCCAACCCGACCTGATCTTCGCCGACGAGCCAGTCGCCGCACTCGACCCTTATCACCAGTTGCACGTTATGGAAATACTCAGAAGCCACGCAACCGCAAAACGCGCCGCCATCGTGGTGTTACATGATTTGAGCCTGGCAGCGCGATTTTGTGACCGCCTCTATTTACTCAACCATGGCAGGCTGCATTGCAGCGGCAGTGTTAGCGAAGTGCTGACCCGGGAAAACCTCGCCGAGGTGTATGGCGTTGATAGCCAAATCGTCTGTAATGAAAAGGGGGTTAGCGTGACCTCGCTTTCGCGAATCAGCGATCACCACCCCTGAGTGGCCAGGTATGATTCGATCTAATATGACCAGTGAAAATTGATTCCAGGTCAAAAATACCAGCCGAGTTGGGCAAATAGCGATGTGCCGACGGCAAGTGTGCGGTCGCCAACTCCCGAATCGATGCCGCCGAATTCGCTACCATCGCTACCGGTCGGCAGATTGAGAGCAACCAGCAATTGCAGATCCTGTTGCAGATCGTGTTGGCTGAATATCTGCAACAACATCGAATCGTCATCGAGGTTGCCGAAAATACTGGTGGTGAGTAACCACAGTGGTGCCAGTTCAATGGTTGCGGCGGCGGCAAGGTAGTTTTCTCCGAGGGTGAATAGCTCTCCGCGTTGTATACGGGCGAGTAATTCAGGGTTTTCGGCAAGTGCCGCGGGATCATAATTGCCATCATCGATGCCAAATCCGTTGTGGAAATACTCGAGCGTCGCACTCATGTTTTTATCCCATGCGATCCACGAGTAAGACCAGTTCAGAACCACGCTGCTAAAATTTTCGTCACCCGTATCGGTCAGCATGATATCGCTACGCCAGATGGCGTCGGCGAAATCAACGCTGCCGCCCAATGCAACAATGCTTGCGTCGTAATGCTCCGCGACCAGTAAATCGAATTCGCGGGCCTCTGAGAATCGATGGTACTTGAGTGCAAGGCTCGAAACATCCGCGCTGACGTCGTCCTCATCGTCACGTCGACCAACCCAGACCGCCTGCACATCATCCCCGCTATCGAGCAGATACTGCGCGTAAAGCATGTCGTCACCGGTCTTGTACTCGGTATCGATGGCGGCTGGATCAAATGGGTTAAAAAAATCGACCGGATTGTAAATCAGGCCGTTACCCCAGGACACGGCCTGGCGGCCGATCTTGAACACTGTCTTATTCGAGGTATGGCCCAGGTAAAAGCGATCGAGGCGATGCGTGATTACACGATCATCCTGATCGCTGATGCGGTGTGATAAATCGAAAACGCGCTGTTCATCGTCCGCAAGCGTTACGGCATTGAAACCTAGATTCGGGTTTTGTTGTCGTAACTCGAGCTGGTCGCCCTTTACGGCGATCAGCTGATAATCACTATGCCAGCTCCAGCCGCCAACGTCAGTCGACAGATTGAGACGCAGATCGAGGCCAATATCGCGCGCGGGATCGTCACTGAAATCCTGCAGCAGGCTATCGCCCGGGAGATTCATCACGGTGGTCTGTGGCTTGAAATGACCGCGCAATTCCTGCGCCAGCGCCTGTTCAAAGTGTAGTGCCATGACTAACACCGTCATCCCCACGCAAGCGGCCCCCCCGCGCACGCGGGGTTGACGTATCGGGATGAAGGCAACAAGGCTCATCCTGCTACTCGAGTTACTGCGCTTCATCGCTGATGATTTTGCCGTCCTGCATCTTGATCAGACGCCTGGCGTAGCTCATTACGCGCTTGTCGTGGGTGGCGATGACGAAGGTAATCCCGTGATGCTGGTTTAGTTCGGAAAAAAGCCCCATCAGGTGTGTCGATGCGACACTGTCAAGATTGGCGGTGGGTTCGTCGGCCAGAACCAGGTCCGGATGGGATACGATCGCACGTGCCACTGCGACGCGCTGCTGTTGCCCACCCGAAAGCTGTGCCGGGCGACGGTCTTCCATGCCCTCGAGCCCAACCTCCCTGAGTATGTCACGGGCTTTGCGGGATCGCTCCTCGGTTGGAATACCCTGCACTTGCATCACAAACTCGACATTTTCCTGCGCGCTCAGCACCGGAATCAGGTTGTAGGCCTGGAAAACGAAGCCGATGTGGTGCAGGCGCATGTCGGCAAGCGGTCCTCGCTCGAGCTGGTCGATGCGGATATCGCCCATCCGGATTTCGCCGCTATCAGGGGTGTCGAGCCCACCGATCGCGTTGAGCAGGGTGGTCTTGCCGGAGCCGGATGGACCGGACAGGCAGACGAACTCGCCGGCTTCGATAGTGATGTCAACGTGATCGAGACCGGTGATGACTGCGTCGCCCTGTTTAAAGGTTTTACATAGTTGGTGGCAGTGGATTGTGCTCATCGAAACTAATTATACCGTCCGTGATCAGGTTGTATTCAGGGCCCGTACGGGGTCCAGTTTGGCCGCACGCCAGGCAGGTAAGATACTGGTGAGTATGCCCAGAATCATAACCACGGTATTGGCTAATACCATGTCGTACAGCGTCAGGTTCGGGTACAGCACGCTGCTGGCACCCATCATCGCCATGCCTTCGGCGACCATCGAAATGTCGAGGCCGCTCTCGAGCGGTTTGACCGTAATGATCGCGAGACTGTTACCGATGGCCAGTCCGATCAACAATAACAGCAGCGACTCAAGCAATATCTGGTAAACAATCAACGAGGGTCGCATGCCAAGCGCCTGGATCAGGCCGATTTCGCGAACGCGTTCGAAAATCGCCATTACCAGCGTATTCACCAGGCCGAACGAAAGTGCCAGGAAAATGATGATTACCCAGACCAGCACAAAGCCGTCCATCATCCTGGACATGGCCGCGAGGTAGGTGTCAATTTCATACCAGGCTCTTATATCGAGTGTTGTCGGCGTGGCCTGTTTGATTTTTTGATACAGGGTTTCGAGGTCACGGTAGTCTTCATCGACAAGGATGATTTGCGACACTCGACCTTCGATATTGAGCAACTTTTGCAAGGTATCGCGCGCTGCATAAACGTTAAACTCTTCCAGGGCGGGCAATTCGGCACGATAAATGCCGACCACCCTAAAGCCGCGTTCGCTGATATTATTTTCCGGATCCTGGCTCATTACGACGACGCGCTTACCGAGCCGTGTTTCGAGGCGCTGCGCGAGTCTGGCCCCGATTACGACACCCTTGTCCTGGTTTGACTCGAGGAAACGACCCTCAGTTATCTGCGCCGGAATTCCAGTGATGTCGGCCTCTGCATCGGGCTCGACGCCGAGCAGGTTGATGCCGCGGGTTTCACGTTCGCTGGCGATGACTGCCGGCACCTTGATGCGGGTTGCCCAGCGTTTGATGCCGGCCTGATTCAACGCCACCAAAAAATCACCGCCGGGTTCAGCGATGTTGTTGACGACGCTCGGATCATCGAGAAATCCGGGATGTTGAATCTGGATATGCCCGGGCAGGTTGCGAATGCCCTGGTTAAGCATATCATCGACCATGCCGCGCATCAGCGCAGTCATGAAAATCATCGCCCATACCCCGATCGAAATCGCGCCGAGCATGATGTAGGTGCGTCGATGGTTGCGCCACAGGTTACGCCAGGACAGGGTGAACAATACGCTAAAGTGGCGTCTGAATGCCGCCATTTCAGACCGTCCGCATTGCTTCGACCGGCAGCAGCAGTTTTAGCCGCATTGCCGGGTAGATCGCGGCCAGCATGCTGCCGATTGCTACAATGCCGGGCCCGAGCGTCAGGGAAATCAGCGAGATTGCCGGATACATGCGATCGGGAAGGTTGAATTTGACCGCCATTTCCTCCATGCCGGGATAGGAAAATCCGACCGCGCTAAAGTACCGGGTAATCAGTAAGCCAATGGTAATGCCCAGAACCAGGCCGAGCCCTGTCATCAGCCCGGTTTCCAGCATGACCAGCCGCGCCAGTCGCGACGGCTTCAATCCAAGTGCCATCATCGTGCCGAATTCCCGGGTACGCTCCAGTACCGACATCAGCTGCGTGTTGAGCACGCTGAACGCGACCAGGATAATCAGCACGAGATACATGAACCAGGCGCTGGTCATGTCTGCCTGGATCGCTTGCTTCAGCCCAGGTTGCAAATCGTTCCAGTGTCTTAGCGCGATCGTTTTATCGCCGCCGAGCAGGGTCGAGATTCTGACCATGAGTTGATCCACATCTTCAATATGCGGGGCCCGAATCACGACACTATGGCCATGCTGTCGCATCGAGAAAATGTCCTGGAAATAGCCCAGGTTGACTTGCGCCATGGAGCGATCGAGATCGGGAACCCCGGATTCGAACAAACCGACCACCGTGACGACCCCGGCTGCGAATGAGTCATCGAAGCCGCTGCCGAGGAAGGTCAGTTCGTCACCCGGTTTGACCTTGAGGTTGCGGGCTAACACCGATCCGATGACGATTTCTGCGTAAGCCCCGGGTTCCAGGTATCGCCCCTGTTTGACGAGGTCGGGAAGGGTCGAAACCAGTGGTTCGTGTGCTGCGTCGACACCCAGAATTTGCAGCCCGTACGAACGTTCGTTACTCGACGCAAGTGCAAATCCTGCCGCACGGGCGCTGATACTGGACAGGCCGAGTTCGTCGCGCAGGCGTTGCGCTTCGGTGGTAACCTCAGACAGCGCATATCGCATTTTGGGCTCATCCAGGTAACGCGGATGCTGCAGCTGAATATGCCCGGAGAAGGCCTGCAGGCTGTTGTCGATCATCATGTCATAGCTGCCAAACTGTAGTGAAATCGAGAACACCAGCAGTGTGTTGGAAAAGATCATTGCGCCAACCGTAAGCCAGGTGCGCCGACCGTGTCGCCACAGGTTGCGCCAGGCCATGCGCAGGGTGACGTTTTTCACTGCCGTGGATTCCTGAGGTTCGAGAGCGTAAACAGGTTGTCGGCCATTTTGACATCGAAGTCGATGTCATCGACAACCATCTCGGTCCATTCCTCCGGTGTTTCGAGCTTTTGCATGCGCATGCGTGATGCAATGGTGCGGTCGTCCATGGTTGCGATCTCGGTCGCAGTCATTTCCTTGACCAGGATGTCGTCCTGGTCCCAGAACTCCTGGCGCAACATGACGAAGTCGTCGCGAATCGAGACGATTTCCTTACCCCAGACTACTGCAGCCTCCTCGTGCGGAATTGATTCGATCGTGTAGACGACATGATCGCCCAGGTGTTCGCTTTTGAGCAGGCGATGTTCGTATTGATCGATGATATCAGTCGACTTGCTGATGTCCTTGTTGGAAAAATCGCTGCCCATCCAGCCCTGGCTCATCATCGAGGACGGCACCTTGAGGATGCGATTAATTTTCGGTGAAAAAGTCCACATGCTTTTATCCTTGACCAGGGTGCCATTGCCTGCGTCGCGCTTCGGCTCGGTAACCCGCACCAGCGACAGCTTGTCGCCCTCGGTCCAGGCCTGCATCGAAAAGCTGCGTTCCCAGTCACTGCGGTGGATCGTCATCGTCATCTCGGAATACGAAGTCACCCCGCGCCAGTGTTCCATCGCCGCGCGAATCAGTTCGCGTGGGTCCGGAGTTTCTGCCTCGGTTGCCAATGTGGTTGACGAGACAGCCAGTAAACAGAGCAATAGCAAGCTGTAAAAATGAACTTTAGCGTTCTGTTTAGATATTCTTGTTGCCATTCCTGGAGATCTCGCCATTATCTGGTCGCCGTCATCGTGGCGTTATATCGCGTAATACTATCAGCCTAACAGGCTTATATTTACCGCTCCTTAACAGGGCCATGGCTGGGTTTAGTACTATGCGGGGTTTTAGCGCCTTGTCCTTGAGCTAGATCAATCCGTTTTCGCTAAGCTTTGCTAGATTTTCGGGTCGACGGGAGTATATTGGTGCGAAAATAGCCGAGGACCCCACCACCATGAGCAATAATGAAGTCAAAGAAAACCTGAAAAGTCAGTCCACCTGGAAACGCGGTCTATACATGCTGCTTTATATCATCTTTTCCAGGGTCGCCGAGATTGTACTGAGCTTCGTCATCCTGTTTCAATTTTTACTCAAACTGTTCACCGGCGAGACCAACGAGCGACTTCTTAAACTTGGACAGGGGCTTAGCACCTATGTATATCAAACCCTCCAGTTCCTGACTTTTAATTCTGAATACCAGCCTTATCCATTCGGCGCCTGGCCCAAGGGCGAACCAAAGCCCGCCAAACTAACCGATCAGGCAGATTCGGTAGATTCGTAATCTGAAAATGCCAGGGCTCGAAAAATTTGTCTCGAGATTTTTCATAGCGATAGTTCTGGCATTCCCGTTTACAGCCCTGGCGGCATTGAGTGCCGGAGAAGCCGTGGTCGAGCGCGGCAACATCGCCGATGATTACTACGCGGCTGGAGGCGTTGTCGATATCGACGCCGAGGTCGCGGGCGACGTAATCGTTGCAGGCGGCGAACTCTATATTGGCCACCTGATCGAGGGCGATGTCATCGCCGCCGGCGGTACCCTCAAAATTCGTGGCGAAATAAAGGACGATATTCGTATTAGCGGTGGGGATCTCAACATCGATGCCACTATCGGCGACGATCTCGCTGCGGCCGGCGGTTCAATAACCCTCTCACCCGGAACCAGCGTTGGCGGGGACGCCTGGCTGGCCGGTGGTGAAGTTCACGTTGCGGGCACAATTCTCGGCAACCTGAAGATAACCGGCGGCAATATTCGCCTGTCTGGTACAGTGCGCGGTGACGTCGAGCTTGAAGGTGGAGAAATTCAAATCTTCGATAGTGCGCGGATTGACGGGGAACTGAACTACAAGAGCCCGAGTCCGGCGACGACCAATGCGGGTGCAGTAATTTCCGGGGAGATTACCCACGAACCGGTTGACTGGGAGTACGCCGACAGTGGCTATGGGCTGTTTTTCTCGATCACCCTGATGGTAGCCGGCGTCCTATTCTACCTGTTTTTTCCGCACTACACGCTAGCGTCGGTTAAGCGCATGGGTTCTGATCCGTGGAGCAGCGTGGGGCTGGGATTCATTTTCGTCGTGGCTACGCCATTGGTTGCTTTTATCCTGATGCTGATTGTGCTCGGTTTGTGGGTTGGCCTAAGTATGCTGGCACTTTACTGCGTGGCCTTACTGTCGGGATTCCTGATCGCCTGTTTCTTTGTCGCAGAACGCGGTGCGAGGCTTTTCAAACAGGACATCTCCTCTCGGGGACGCCGCCTGATTTCGGTCATTGTAGTAATTTTTATACTCGGGTTAATCCAGATGATTCCGTTGCTCGGCGGCCTGATCCTGTTTCTGTTGCTGCTGTTTGGCCTTGGTGCCGGATTGATACAGCTGCGTTATGTTTACCGGCCACCTGAAACGGTGTCGTAAATCTGCAGGCACTCGGGCTCGCGCCCCCGGACGACCCGTTTTCCCTTTAATATACCGTGCGTCTCGGTGACTACCGTATGTTGCCCTTCACGGTGATGGTCGTCGTAAAAGTAAATCACCACCCAGTCGTGGACCCGGTTAAGGTTATGCGCCCGCGCGGTATTTGAATACAGCGCGGTGAAGTGCCAGTGATCGTAAGTGGTATGCAGGATCGGCAGCCAGGCCTTGTTTCGAGGATTGAAACGTTTGGGCGTAATCGCTGGCAGACTGCCAACTCTGGCCTTGGCGCGGTACTCTTCATCGACCTTAAGTATCAGTGTGACGGCAGGCATAACATCGTCTTGCCGCATCGGTTCGGGCCTGCGACGCTGCTGATCGAGGTGTTGCTGGAGCCAGGTCTCGATCGCTTCGCGACGCTTGGTGCCGAGCCCCTCGACCCTGGCGAGTTGACCGCCGCGCACCGCGTTTTCAAGCGCTTCGAGACTTTCAACATGCAAGCTGTCGTGGATGCGTTCCGCCAGTGCCCTGCCAACCGTTGGAATCGAGCGGAACAGGGCCACCGGATCGGCAGCACCCTTGAGATTCTCGAGGCGTGACATACGACCGGTGGCAATGTACTCGTAGATTGTGCGCGCGATTCCCTCACCGATGCCGGGCAATGCGATAAGACCCTGGATGCCCTCAGCCTGCATCAGTTCGGCGATGTTTTGCGGCGTATTGTCGAGTGTATCCGCAGCGTGCAGGTAGGCGTTGCAGCGAAACGGATTGGCATGCTGCGTATTAAGTAGTGCCGCAATTTCACGAAGTTTATTGGCAACGTCATGGTTGAAGGCGTGCATCGTGCATTCCGCTCTATGTGCCTTAATCAGGGGAAAAATTATAATGGGATGACTCAAAAAAGGCTTGATCTGAATCATCGATATAGGCGATAACAGGCGTGTTAAATTAACCTGGTAATTCGATGAAATTGTATAACGCCTGGTATTGTCCGTTTGCACAGCGCGCCTGGATGGCGCTGGTCCACAAGGATATCGACTTCGAGTATGTCGAGGTCGATCCCTACGATAAAACTGAATGGTGGGTGCGGGTATCGCGCGGAGCCGAGCTCGTGCCGGTGCTGGTGCAGCCTAATAGTAACGGGGTCGGTGAGACCACCATCGTCGAGTCCAACCGGATCCTCGAATTCCTCGAAGATTATCAGCCCGAACAAAACCCGATATTTTCAAGCGATCCGCTCGAACGGGCCGAGCAGAAGTTCTGGATGGATCACATTGGCAACAAGATTACGCCCTACCTTTACCGATTCCTGAAAGCCTCCGAGCCCGGTGAATATCGCGACGAGTCACGGGAAAAGCTGGTAGTTGGTCTGAACACGTTAATCAATGCGATGAACATCGAAGGACCCTTTTTCTCGGGCGATGAAATTAGTGCGGTCGATATCGTACTCATCCCGTTTGCCTACCGCATCGATGTCTTGCTCAAGGCTTATCGAGATTTCGAGCTACCAACACAGGGCGAGGTCTGGCAACGTTACCAACGCTGGTACGACGCAATGCTGCAGCATCCGGCTTTTAAAGTGACGGCGTTCGACCAGGGAGATTACGCAAATCGCCTGGTTGAGCACTACTATCCCTATAGCCAGGGTGAAGGACAGACCGACGTTACTAAATCGAACTGAGTTTGCGTAAGGTCTTGGGACTCTAAGGCCCGACTGACGTAAACGCCTTTATTTAAGCTGATTCTGCAGATCACCAATAGTCTTTATTAAACCTTGATTGCAGGCGGGTGTTTGCCTTGTGAATCACTACCGGCATGGCTATGATGCTCGGTCTAAGAAATTGAAAATACGAGGTTTGTCATGAAAGTATGTGTTCTCGGCGCTGCCGGTGGAATCGGCCAGCCGCTCTCCCTGTTACTCAAGTTACAACTCCCCGCGGGTAGCGAGCTATCGCTTTACGACGTGGCGCCTTTTACTCCGGGCGTCGCCGTCGATCTAAGTCATATTCCGACCGATGTTTGTGTCACCGGTTACGTCGACGATGACGTCGAGGCAGCGATGAAGGATGCGGATATTGTCGTCATCCCGGCCGGCGTGCCCCGCAAGCCGGGAATGACGCGTGACGACCTGTTTAACGTGAATGCCGGGATCGTCAAGAATCTGATTGGTACGGGCGCGAAAGCCTGTCCCAATGCCTGTTTCGCGATTGTCACGAACCCGGTCAACTCGACCGTACCCATCGCCGCCGAAGTGCTCAAGGCTGCCGGGGTATATGACAAGCGTAAATTGTTTGGTGTCACCACGCTTGACGTTATCCGCTCTATCACCTTTGTCGCGCAAACCGCCGGCAAAAGCGTCGATGAAGTCAAGGTTGACGTCATTGGCGGCCACAGTGGCGTTACCATCCTGCCATTGCTTTCGAGCGTTGATGGCGTGAATCTGAGCCAGTCGGAAATCGAAGCCCTGACGCCTCGAATCCAGGAAGCCGGCACCGAAGTGGTCGAAGCCAAGGCAGGTGCCGGTTCGGCAACCCTTTCCATGGCGCAGGCCGCGGCTCGTTTCACGAAGTCACTGGTCTCGGCAATGAATGGCGAATCGGTAACCGAGTGCTGCTTTGTACAGGTTGGCGACGATACCCGCGCTTTCCATGCGCAACCGGTGGTGCTGGGCAAGGACGGAGTTGAATCGATCCCGCCGTTGCCGGCACTGAGCGAATACGAACAGAAATTACTGGATGAAATGCGGGAGACGCTGGAAGGTAATATCAACAAGGGAATTGAGTTCGCTAACACCTAAAGGACCCGAAAATGCGTTACTCGATACTGTTGTTGTCTGTGCTATTCGTATTTGGTTGTAGTTCCAAGAATGCACACGAAGATGACACCGAAATTATTACCAAAATAGGTGTAATTACCGCCAG
>CAXMSP010000028.1:0-13004 GCA_964196225.1 uncultured Gammaproteobacteria bacterium
TCCATGCCTATCTCGGTTCCGGGCTCAACCGTATCGCATAAAACCGCTAACCATTTACCTCTGGTCAACCGCCGCTTCCAGTGCGCTTTCCCTTTACGATCCACACCGTGTAATTGAAAAACATCTTTTGCCAAATCAACAGCAACTCGATTAATCTTCATAGCGGACTCCTCTTTATCGTTAACTGAAAACTACATTCTCAGTTTGGCACACCAAGGCCGATAGGTGAGGAGGAGTCCATCCCATTGCTTTTGAGGAAATCTTCGATTTAGAAAGAATGTTTCCAGGGGTGGAATCGAATTCCCACAATAAACTATTGATTTAAAATAATAAATTGATTTTTTGTTATGGAGTATTACAACTCTTATACCAACAAATTCGACTACTACCCACCTTATTTTCACCAGTGCCAGGCCGTTTTTAAAACAAGCAGGTCAATCTGTGCAAATTGAGCTGACGGGGTAAAGCCCAGAATACCTAGGGAGTTTCCTTGCCTAATTGATCGATCAGAGCGCGAAGCAGATCCGTTTCAGTCAGAATGCCTACCACCTGGTCATTGGTGTCTAGAACGGGTAGGCCTCCGATTCGATTGTCGATCATTTGTTTGGCTGCCTCAGACAATAGTTCGCCAGGTGATATCGTGACGACCGGGCTATGCATCACTTCGGACACTTCCACGGGCGCTTCCTTGAAATGCTGGGCAGCAATTTGCAGGTCACGACGAGTGAGGATACCAACAACCGCGTTGTCTTCATTGACAACGGGGATATGATGCAGATCCTTCTCTCGCATGGTGTCAAACGCCTCCCAGTAGACCGTTTCGTCCCGAATAGTGATTGGCGCATTCGACATATAACTTTCTACTCGCATCATAGTTCCCCTGTGGATAGATTTCGGAAGTTTAAAAGCTATTTTCCCCTGCGACAAAGTTGCGATATTGACATTAATCAAATTATTGACAAGACGTTTGATCAATTTTCCCTGCTTGTTAGATAAATCTCTTCCCAGGGGTGGAATCGAACTACAGTAACGAATTTCTAAGAGCTGATGCGGGGGCGCTTCCAGGGCGTCTTTAATTATTAGTGACTTTAAAACGAAACGTTTCCACCAGGTGATCGTTCACATAGACACGCATAATATAATCGCCTGGAGGGTCGCCAGCCACGACGTTCCAGTAGTTTGCTATGTATCCATCTTCAACAAAAACCTCCTCCTCCGTGACAAAGACTTTTCGATCCTCGGATATCACGAGGTCTCCACTCGTCTCTTCAGCACCCCAACTTTGAGGTCCCTCCGGTAACTCAAACACTTCTTTCCATTTGATCTTTGTAAATCCAGGACTGATTTTAATTACCCATCCGTAGAACTGCCCCTCTATCAAAGGCACCCGGTCCGTAACTACAAACTCTGCCTCTCCATTATGATTGATTTCGATTATTCCAAAATAGCCTTCATGAAACTGCCCGACTCCCTGTCCGGAAACAGCAGCAATCGACAGGTTGGAGAAAAGGATAATCGATAAGCCGAATGTGAAAAGCAGGTGTTTTTTAATCATGGTCCTGTTAATGAGGAGTCAATTATCATTCTAATCAACTCCTACTTACTTAAATTTATGTAATCACACAGCATAAATTCTACTGAACCAAGTGTTGCGTGACCACGATCACACTAAATCAATTATTAGGGCCGCCTCGCTCACATTACGTCAAGCAATTCAATAATTTAGCTAATAATCCCGGACTATAAATAAGGTGGCAGCGAGAATGGAGTGAAGAATAAGAAGTGAGCAGGTCAAGTTTTTATCATCAAACATCCGCAAATAAACTGCTGCATCAGCTTGAATAAAAGCGTTGCCAGGGGTGGAATCGAATCCTGGCTTTATGTTGTTGATTTAAAGTGTATTACTCTAACTTTATTTCCGGAATTATAGTGACAGTTAACTTATCTCCCAGAGGGCATCAATTAAGTTAACTGTCACTTTATCTCCTAATTTTGGACCGAAGGGTTTACAATTCGATCGAGTTGGGCTATATTTGCAACCGTTCGGTTTTAAATTAACCCAAAAATTGACAAGTTAATGATAAAAACACTCACAGGCAGACCGGTCGGCAGACCACGCGAATTCGACGAGGAACAAGTCCTCGCCGCCGCGATGGAAGCCTTTTGGCGCAAGGGTTATGAAGCCACGTCGCTGGTGGATTTAACCACGGCGACCGGATTGAACAAGGCCAGCCTGTACCGCGTGTTCGGCGACAAGCACCAATTGTTCATGGCGGCGCTGAAGAATTACGCCGACGTCGAGTTTCGTGAAACCACCGCCGTGATTTCCGAATCCGCGACGCCGCTCGAGAACCTACGCGCGATAGTGGATAAGGTTTGCGAAGACGCCGGCAGCAACAAGGGTTGCCTGTTGATCAACTCGATGGTGGAAAATGCGCCACATGATCCCGAGGTGAGCCAGTTGCTGCAGAACTTCGGCGAACATCGGCTGCAGGCACTGCAGGGGATGATCACCCAGGCGCAGGCGGCAGGCGAGGTTCGCGTCGAGCTCGATCCGGCCCAGCTCGCGCGCAGCCTGATGATCACCTTCGCCGGTTCGGCCGCGATGTCAAAGGGTTTCATACCCGGCGGACAGATTGTCGAGAACCTCGAAAATTTGATCGATTCCTGGACCTGAGTTTTTTTGTCTAATTTTAAACCGATTGGTTACATATTATTAACACTGGAGATATAACATGAGTAATTATTTCAAGGCGATAGACCACTTCGCCGCCACCCTGGCCCGCCGGGTCATCGCACGCCGCTGGCTGGTGTTGTTGCTGTCGCTGACGCTCGCGCTTGGCGCAGGCTTCGGCGCGAGCAAGCTTGAGTTTTCAACCAACTACCGCGTGTTCTTCTCGGACGCCAACCCCGAGCTGCAGGCATTTGAAAACCTGCAGGACACCTACACCAAGAACGACAACTTCCTGTTCGTGTTCGAACCGGCAGACAGCCAAGCTTTCTCAAAGCAGACACTCGACGCGGTCGAACGTCTGACCGCAGAAGCCTGGAAGATCCCGTTCGCGATCCGCGTCGATTCGATCAGCAACTTCCAGCACACCTACGCGACCGAGGATGACTTGATCGTCGAGGACCTGGTCAAGCACGCGCAAACCCGTGAGGCCGATTTTCTCGCCGACCGGAAAGCCGTCGCACTCGCCGAACCGCTACTGCGCGATCAACTCTTAACCCCGAATGCCGCCGTCACCGCGATCAACGTCGTGCTGCAATATCCGGAAAAAGACTTGATGGAAGTGCCGCAGGCGGTCAACTTCGCACGTGGCCTGGCAGCTCAGATCGAAGCCGAGTACCCGGCCATCGAAGTGCACCTGACCGGCGTTTCAATGTTGAACAATGCCTTCGCCGAATCCGGCATGAGCGACGGTGCGACCCTGATGCCTCTGATGTTCGTCGTCATCTTCGTGCTCACCTGGCTCATCATCCGCTCGTTTTCGGCCACCTTCGCCACGCTCGTCGTGATCGGACTGTCGTCGATGATCGGGATGGGCATCGCCGGTTACTTCGGCGTGAAACTGACACCGATCTCGATGTCGGCGCCCATCGTCATCCTGACGCTCGCGGTCGCCGATTCGATCCACATCCTGCTCTCATTACGCAGCCTGATGCGCGAAGGCATGGACAAGAGCGAGGCCATCGTCGAAGCGGTGCGGGTTAACTTCCTGCCGGTCAGCATTACCTCGGTCACCACCATTGTCGGCTTCCTCGCGCTCAACTTCTCGGACTCCCCGCCCTACTGGCATCTTGGCAACATCACCGCGGTCGGTATCGCCGCAGCATGGTTCTACTCGATCACGCTGCTGCCGGCGTTGGTGAGCATCCTGCCGTATCGCCCGCGTCAAAGCACAGGCCCCGAGTGGTCGCAGCGCGCTATGGAAAAGTTCGCCGATGTCGTCATCGGTAACTACAAACGGCTGTTGCTCGGCGTTGGCATCGGTACGCTCGCGTTGATCTCGTTCATCCCGACGCTCGTGTTCGACGACCAGTGGGTGCAGTATTTCGACGAGCGTATCGAGTTCCGCCGCGATTCCGATAAAGCGCTGGAGCATTTCGGGCTTTACCCGATCGAATACTCGGTGCCGTCAACCGGCCCTGGCGGCGTCAGCGAGCCGGAATACCTGGAGAACATCGAAGCCTTCGCCGAATACCTTCGCGAACAGCCGAGCGTGACCCATGTCTATGCGCTCTCCGACATCATGAAGCGGCTCAACCGCAATATGCATGGCGACGACGCATCCTGGCACCGTATTCCGGGTGACCGCGAACTCTCCGCTCAATACCTGTTGCTGTACGAACTGTCGCTGCCTTATGGGTTAGATCTCAACGATCGCATCAACATCGACAAGTCCGCGACCCGCGTCACCGCAACCCTGGAACAATCCACGACCGCGGAGACCAAGGCGTTCTTCAACGAAGTTGCAGCATGGCAGCAGGCCAACTGGCCCGCGTACATGCACGCCGAGCCGACCAGCGCCGCGGTCATGTTCACCTACATCAGCGAGCGCAACATGGAAAACATGGTCACCGGCACGATTGTCGCGATTCTCGCGATCGCGCTGATCATGATGTTCGCGCTGCAAAGCGTGCGCTTAGGATTGTTGAGCCTGGTGCCGAACGGTTTGCCGATCCTGGCCACCTTCGGTGCCTGGGCGCTGCTGGTCGGCACCGTTGGCTTCTCGGTTGCGACAGTCGCATCGATCTCGCTCGGCATCATCGTCGACGACACCGTGCACTTCCTGTCGAAGTATGTACGTGCCAGAAACGAACGAGCGCTCAGCATCGAGGATTCGATCCGCTACGCGTTCCACAACGTCGGCATCGCGATCGTGGTCAACACCATCATCCTCACCGCCGGCTTCTACGTCATGACCACCTCGGCCTTCAAGATGAACGTCGATCTCGGCCTGATGACGATGCTCGCCATTGGCTTCGCGCTGATCCTCGACTTCCTGTTGCTGCCCGCCCTGCTGTTACTCGGCAAGCGCACGCAAGACGTGAAGCCTGCGATCGTACCGGAGCTGCCAGCACCATCGGCAGCCATCTCTCACTAATCACGAAAACGGAGACACCAACATGAAACACATAACCATGACCACTTACCGCACCGCCCTCGGCTTCCTGCGATTGCCGGCATTGTGGCTTTCCGGACGACGCAAGCGCGACCTGAAGAAAGGTTTCAGAGTAAAGCGGCCGGCCGGCTCGGTAGCACCCATTTATTAATTCCATTAAAGGAGAAACCAACATGAAAACCAAGACCATGACATCGTTCGCCATCGCCCTTGCCTTCGGCATCGCGTTTGCCGCACCCGTAGCGGCCAACACGCCCGCAGAGCAGGGCTTCGAAATCGCGGCCCGCTCGGACCGCACCGACGTCGGCTTCGGCGACAGCCGGGTCGAGCTGCAGATGATCCTGCAAAACGCCGCCGGCCAGCAAGCCACGCGCTCGCTCAAGATCGCGACGCTGGAAAAACCCGACGAGAGCGTCGGTGACAAGAGCCTGGTGCTGTTCGAAACACCGCGTGACATCGAAGGCACCGCGCTGCTGTCGCATGCCAAGATCCTCGACCCCGACGATCAATGGCTGTTCCTGCCGGCGCTGAAACGCGTCAAGCGCATTGCGTCGAGCAACAAGTCAGGCCCCTTCGTCGGCTCCGAGTTCGCATTCGAGGACTTCACCGCGATCGAGCTCAACAAGTTCGACTACCGTTATATCGGTACCGAAACCTACGGAGCGTTCCAGGCCGACGTGCTCGAGCGCCAGCCTCGCTATGAGAACTCTGGTTACAGCAAGCAGATCTCGTGGATCGACCAGGACGTGTTCCAGATCCGCAAGGTTGAGTTCTACGACCGCCGCGGCGACCTGCTGAAAGTGCTCAAGCTCGACGACTACCGCCAGTACGACAATGGTGTGTGGCGCGCGCACAAGCTCACCATGGAAAACGTGCAGACCAACAAAAAGACCGACCTGGTCTACCAGGACTTCGCGTTCAACGTCGGTATCTCGGACAAGGACTTCACCAAGGGCCGCCTGAGCCGTCTGCGTTAAACCCATGAAATCCCCTCTCCTCAAGTCCCTCGTGACTATTTCCTTTCTGCTCTCGGCGCTCGTCGCCGAGACAGGAAGGGCTTCTTGGGACATCTCATCAAGCGTCGACCTGACCACGCGCATCTTCACCGAAGACACCCGCTGGCCAGGCCAGGACGACAAGACAACGCAACTCTCAATCGCCGGCACCGTTGAAGCCCGATACCGCGGCGACGAATCGCGCGCCTCGATCATCCCCTACCTGCGCTACGACGAAACCGACGACGAACGCTCGCTCGCCGACCTGCGCGAAGCCTACTGGGCCAAAGAGGGAGAAGAGTTCGAACTGCTGATCGGCGTCAACACCGTGTTCTGGGGCGTCACCGAATCCGTGCACCTGGTCGACATCATCAACCAGACCGACGCCGTCGCCGACATCGACGGCGAAGACAAGCTCGGCCAGCCGATGATCAACCTCGAACTGCAGCGCGACTGGGGATTGGTCAGCGCTTACGTACTGCCCTACTTCCGTGAACGAACATTCGCCGGAGAAGACGGACGTCTGCGTACGCCGCTGCCGGTCGATACCGACAATCCGCAATACGAATCGTCCGACGAGGAAAACCACGTCGACCTGGCACTGCGTTACAGCCACTACGTCGGCAATGTCGATATCGGTATAAGCGCATTCAGCGGCACCAGCCGCGAGGCCCGGCTTCTGCCAAACGCAGACGGCAGCGAACTCATCCCGTTTTACGACCAGATCGACCAACTCGGCCTCGACCTGCAATACACCGGCGATGCCTGGCTGTGGAAGCTGGAGGCCATCGCCCGCGAAACCCAAAACGACTCATTCAATGCGGCGGTGGGCGGCTTCGAATACACCTTTTACCAGGTGGCCGATTCGGCCGCAGACGTCGGCGTGCTGCTCGAACTGCAATACGACGGCCGCAACGACGAAGAGCCCGTAACCCTCGCCGACAACGACCTGTTCGCCGACATTCGCCTGGCACTAAACGACACCCAGGACACCGCCGTGCTCGCCGGCGTGGGCTACGACCTCGAAACCAGCGAGACCTACGTCAACATTGAGGCTGATCGCCGGCTTGGTGACGACTACGTGCTGGAATTGCGAGCGCGATTTTTTACCAATGCCGATCAAGCCGATACGAGCTACGCGATCGAACAAGACGACTATCTGCAATTGCAGTTGAGTCGTTATTTTTAAGTGGAAAGAAACGATTTAATGGTTCCAGGGGTGGAATCGAACTACCAACTCAATCTCCTCAAAAGCAGACACTCAGATTAACGAGTTGAGCTTCTGCTAACGGCCAATAGCGGCCGCCCGCAAATATCAGATCATGACGCTCATTTCATTCTCAATCTGCAAAACGTGGTCTGTCATCTAATGCCACACTCAATCCGATGCGGTGGACTGGCAGGACAGGTTAGTCCGGCGCCATCCCTTTTTCGGTGAGTTCGTCGATCGCTTCCTGGGTCTTTTGCAGGTTACCGAGGCCCATGCCTTTCAGCACATGCGCGGCCTTGGTGAACTGAATACCATCGTAATCGATAATTTCGATGCGATTGCCCCAGGGATCGAGAAAGTCCTTGAACGGCCCTGGCAATAACTCGATGCCCATTTGCTCCAGCGTGTCGAGCACCAGCTGGCGATTGTCCACGACGAACCCGAAATGACGTTCGTCGTCAGCTCCTTGACGGCGGCCTTTGGAGAAGTTGAGAAATTGATCCCCGAGGTCGATAAACGCCATCTCGTCGCTACGGCTACGCAGTTCGAATGCAAACAGTTGACTGTAAAACCCTAGCGCCGCATCGATGTCGTCGACTTCCAGTGCAACATGATTGATCCCAATCGCGCGGGCTTTACTGGATATGGTCACTTTAGTTTCCTCCACGGGGTCTTCCATGCTACTGCAGCAGCATCTGGCTGTATAGACAAGCGCGCTAAGGATTTAGAGGACTGTTGGGACAAAAATTCTCTTCATGACCTTACCAATTGGGATTTCCCCTTCTGTAACATCTCTATTATTCGCACTATTGTGTCGGCCGCAGCTTATACCGTCGATCAAATTCAGCTTCGAGCTCGCTCCACTCACCACGCAACCCATCAATGACATTCTTCGCCCAGTCAAAATACTGCTGGCGTCTTTCCAGGGGCCAGTCGGGCGGAGACCCTGACACGTCACCTAGATTACAAATCTTGTCTGCGAGTTTTACTGCCTTGGCCTGCTTTGACAGATGTATGGCGTGGTCAATCTGGGCCTGCTTTCTATCTTCTCTACTTAGAGATTTGTCATCAGTGACTTCCATGACGATATCGCTGATCTCGGTACCAAAGTTTTCGGTAAGTTCTTCTTGTGTCGTTTCGGTGTCTTCGACAGTGTCATGCAGTAACGCTGCGCAAATCGTATTGATATCGGTGACATTACCCACATTAACGAGAACTTCGGCGAGGCCAATCGGGTGGTTGATATAGGGCGATGCTTCCTTGTCCTTACGGCGTTGATCCTTATGTTTATGCGCTGCAAATGACATCGCTTTAATGAGTAGATTCAATTCAGATTCCCGTTCCATGACTCCCTCTCTTATACAAAGGTATATTAGTGAGTATAGTCGAGCTAGAACCCACTCTCCCATTCGTACACCCCGACACGAAAATGCGCATATTGATCTGAATTGTCGTCAATTGCCTCATCTATTACTTTCAGGATCGGTTGAATGCGCTCCTGCCAACCTTCACTTTTATAGGGAATGTTCTGGAAGAAAAATGGTGCCTAGGGGTGGAAACGAACTAGAGAAATAAGCCACTGTTCTATTTAAATAATATTCAACACCGAATACGTGAATACCATGAAAAATCACAACAAAATTTAATCACTAACATTATTCCGGACTTTATTTAATTTCCCCCAAATCTTCACCATAGCCAAAGTGTCAAGACGACAGTAAGCGAGTAATGATTTTCGTATAGATTCTTTCTCATCGGGATCAGCCACTTCTTGCAAGCGTGGGAAAACATTCATTGCGACATCCCCACTCTGGATATCCAGGTTTTTATAATCCAACTCGGGGTCATTCGGAAAAAGAGCGGGCAGAACAGATTTAATCGAAAAGCTGCCGTGAAAATCAGGGTGATAATACATCAACTGGTTAAACGGAATTTCCAGATCCTTAAACCTGTTAATTAACGACCTTAGCTGCGCAGCATATTGATCAAAGTGTCTAGCCAGGCCATTGATCACACCTATTTCAAACGATTGATGAAATGCGAATATAGTGCCTTCATCGGTTAGGTCTTCATTTAATTGCTGCGTTAGCTTGAGCCTGGGATCCTGGGTTTCATCCGCCAAAAACTCCTTGTGCTCGAGCTCACCAGTTTCATGCAAGATATGAAGAGAATACTGGAAGGGAATATTTTTATATGGACCCTGGCCGTCGAACCTGGGAATCGCATCCTGGAAGGTTTCAAAATCCAGGAAGTTGATGGGATAGCGGACTTCACTAAGGTATTCGTTTATAGCTTCGGTATTGATGTGGGGCTCACGACTGAGAGCCGTATTCACTTGCAAAGTCTGAACAGCATTCAGACCAATGTGATTCCTGGCATCTTCATAGGTCACGATACCTTTGTGATAATTCTCGAACTTCTTATCACCATTTAATCGGCGAAGATCCAGCACAGATGGATAAGGCACGTCTCGCCAACAGTAAGCGTGAAAATCACATTCGTAGGGATTATTACAATGCGTACCGATTAATATCTCGGGCTCCCCTCCTTCGAGAACCGTCTTCAGGCTGTTTAGATTGTCTTCTATTACAGCCTGTTCGTCGTGAACAGCCTCGGTAACATCATCAATAGTAAAAAGGCCTTGTATGTCCAGCTCACCACTGCGCACATAGCTCGTATTTAAATGCACCAAATATGCCTTGTTGAGAGGTATATGTTGGCTTATCACATACCACTGTATTGCCACATCGGGTTTATGCACAGCTTTGGTACTGCCGGTAGCCTTTACTTCGTAGATATCCCAGGCATCCCCGTTTTTAACCAGAATGTCAGCTCTTACGAACACGCCATTAGTGGAAAATGAGCCCTCGTAAACAATTTTGCCGCTCTTCGTCAGTTGAGCAGTTTCATCGATCATGCCCTGGTAGTCAGACGGACGATAGGCAACTTCAATCCCTCCCGGAAACAATTGCTGCGCCAGATCGCCAACACGATGACCGGTGTCAAATAAATTCAGCCTGCGTTGATCTGGCTCAGTCGCCAGGTCCTTTCGATTTTTAAACAGCCACAGAGCCTTCGGGCATTGAAGCCCTTTCATGTACTGTGACTTTGAAAGATGCATTAGATTATTAATCTCTGGAAATGGTACTGACAAGTTAACCAATTTCGTGCCTACCAAGTGGGGATTTGATACATCGGAATGTCGAAATTAGGAGTCATTGTGGGGTTTCTCATCCTCTATCCATGCAAAAATATCACTCATTGTGGTACCCCAGCCCACTCTCAATAGTTAACTTGTCAGTACCTTTTTACCTGCAATAAAGTAGCATTTAGCCTCACCCAAATTACCGAGTTTTACTCGATGATTATTAGGATGTAATTACTGAATTACAAGCAGTGGAGAAGCCTCCGCCATCGGATCAATTTAGATATCGATATGGCTTCGCGTAGCTATCACCCAGAAACTCCCCGAACATCTCAGCAACTTGTGGATTCTGAAGAGGCTCTCCAGATTCATCTATCTGTAAATTCTGTTCTGATACATATGCCAAGTAGGCAACAGAGTCATCTTCTGCAAGTAATCGGTAAAAAGGCTGGTCCCTGGCTGGTCGCTCTTCTTCTGGAACTGACTGCCACAATTCTTCAGTACTGCTGAACTCTGCGTCGACATCCAGAATTACACCACGGAGTGGTTGCTCGTTGTGACAAACCAACTGTCCTATCGAAAATTGCGTTGTTTTAATATCCATAACAGTAATATGTGGATGAAACAATCGTAATCAATAGCTGGGAATTCCTACGCGTCCATTGAATTAAACGGTACTGACAAGTTAGCTAATTTATCTCAGAAAATCCTTTTGAATACTATCAAATTACGCTACCGCACTTAACCAGGACGCAAAAGCGCGCAACCGAAATAATCGGTAATTTTTAGCAGAGATTAGATGACGGCCCAGATTGAATAAATTATACACGGCCGAATGTACGCCTAAAAAGCGCTGGGCTTGAATAATCGATTTAAATCTACGCATGCCCCGTTCTCGAACCCTTGTCGACTGGTGCGAAAGTTCAGCTCGATTGTTAGCATACTGTGACGAATCGTGAATTGTACTTGGCATTAATTCTCGATGTGCGACACCGTAGCTTCTCAATTTGTCGGTTACGATCTTCCGGGGTTCGGCTTGATGCTTCTTCAATAACCTTTTTAAGAAACGCTTTGCTGCCGCACCATCTCTTCGTTTCTGGAGAAACACATCAACAACTTCACCATCCTGATCTACCGCCCGCCAGAGATAATGTTGTTTTCCATCAATTCTGACAAAAACTTCATCTATGAAAAAGGTATCTCCATATCCCCTATGTTTTCTCTTCAACCTGGCAGCATATATTGATCCAAACCTATTGCACCACAATCGGATCGCCTCGTAGGTGACGTCTATCCCCCGCTCAGCTAACAAATCTTCAATGTCGCGGTGACTCAGATTAAATCGATAATAGAGCCATACGGCGTATTGAATAATTTCGGCTGGAAAACGATATCGTTTGTAAATATTTGATTGATTCATCCGGCTATTGTCGCCGAATGGCGGTTAACTTGTCAGTACCCATCAGTGGGCTGCCAACCCTGCATGTCCTGCCAGCTTTGCCACATCGGTAACGCGGTTTCCGACAGCATAAAAAAGCCGCCGCCCGCAAAAAACAGCCCGAATAGCAGGCCAGGAATAACGAGAAGTCTTCGCATGGCTTATTTAATAGCCGAAACTGGGCGCCTGTGCGCATTAATCCGGGGGTGTAATACTGATTAGATGTGGGCTGGCGCCTGATTGGTTGACTGGATCCCGGCCTACGCCGGGATGACAGTATAAATTGGGCCGGGATGACAAATTATAAAGGGACGGAATGACAGTATATGAAGCCACTGTGCTGGTTTTCTACCGGGTCTAATGGTTCTTTAACGAATATCCCCTGGGTAACAATACAAAAAGCTTGCCTTGCTGCTTCATCAGACCC
Organism: uncultured Gammaproteobacteria bacterium; assembly: GCA_964196225.1. Taxonomy (GTDB): domain Bacteria; phylum Pseudomonadota; class Gammaproteobacteria. The sequence continues at coordinate 12,342 of CAXMSP010000028.1, forward strand.
GCCATTTTTTCAGCCTCGTCTCCTCGGCCCCAGAAAACATCGGCGCGAACATGGCCTCTGATGGCGCCACCGGTATCCTGCGCCAGCATGAGCTTGTTGAGCGGAGATTGTTGTTCATCCGGCAATGTCGTCTGCAACCATACCGGTGCGCCTAAAGGAATCACATTTCGATCTACGGCAATACTGCGTCGGGGTGTCAGCGCCACGTTGAGTGAGCCAACCGGTCCGTCTGCCTGGCCGTCTCTTAGTTCGAAAAATATATAGCTCGGATTTTTTGAGAGAACCTCGTTCAACCGGGTCGGGTTCGACCATAACCAATCCCTGATTGAAAATAGCGTGACTTCTTCTTTTTCCAGCTCCCCCATTTCAATCAAAACTTTGCCTATGGATTGATAAGGGTGACCATTTTGCCCGGCATAGCCCACCGCTACCGTAGAACCATCAGTGAGCTGAATTCGGCCTGAACCCTGGATATGCAGGAAGAATACGTCCACTAAACTGTTCACCCATAAAATTTCTGTCCCCTGAAGTAAATCCTGATCGCGATCCAGTTGGGCACGATCGTAGTAAGGTACTACTTTGTTTCCATCCAGCTTTCCACGCAAACGCATGTTCTTCAATTGCGGATAAATACCGCCAAGATCGACGATCAGTAAATCCTTC
>CAXMSP010000029.1:0-2855 GCA_964196225.1 uncultured Gammaproteobacteria bacterium
TCCATCACGATTCTATGAGAGCGATGCCGGAATGTTCAAAAGAGAACCTGGACGCATAGACACGGCTCCAGTCCGACAGCAATCTACCGGTTATTAAGCGGCGAGTGCGTAGTTGTCGTCGTTGGCAACTATAATTTGCAGAAGAGTTAACGAGTTTTTCTACATTCTCGGCATGCACCTCAGGTTTCGCGACCCACGTCGAAGCCAAGTCGTCCCCAAGACGGTGAATTATAAACTAATGTGGAGGCTTGTGGGGTATATTCAACCCGTATCGGGCACATGCTTCGTTGCATCCGCTAGTACCGAGCACGCACAATAATGATTACTGATGCCAATGCCGAGGGTTTATAGCTAAACCTGAATAACGGTATTCGCTTGACTAGCATCAATCAAGACGATGAGTTATTGCTTTAAGTTCCCACAATAATTTCTAATAAACTACATCACCAATAGAATCGTATTCTTAAATCATGAATCAGCAGGTAACGCAGATAGCGCCTGAAACGGCCATCACCGAGTATCCGCACGCATTAAGCGGAGACCAGATACTAGCCGGTCTGCAGGCGCAGGCCACTGGATTGACGAATGCTGAGGTTTTACAGCGCCAACAACAATACGGGCCTAACGCCTTGCCCCGGAAAGAACCCCCGGGGCTATTCCAGGTTTTTGTAAACCAGTTCAAGAGTCCCCTGATATACGTACTCGTCGCCGCAGCACTGGTATCCCTGCTGATCCAGGAGTTTTCGGATGCCATTTTTATTAGCGCGGTTCTGCTGTTGAACGCAGTTATCGGTACCGTGCAGGAGTATTCGGCGCAGCGCTCTGCCGATGCGCTGCAAAAGATGATGACCACGCGGGTGCGCGTATTACGCGAAGGCGATGCCTACGAAATTGACTCGGAAGAGATCGTGCCGGGAGATGTCGTCTTGCTGGAGTCGGGGGAACGGGTTCCCGCTGATATGCGCCTTCTGGGGAGCCACAATCTTGAAATCGACGAATCCTTGCTTTCGGGTGAATCGATTGCGGTTATCAAGCGGTCAGACCCAATCCTTGCGAACGATACGGTACTGGGTGATCGCATCAACATGGCTTTTGCCGGCAGCCTGGTGAATCGTGGGCGTGCCAACTGCGTGGTTGTCGGGATCGGCCTCGCGACCGAGCTCGGCGCGATCGCGAAATCGGTAACCGGCGATACCGGCGCCAAGGCGCCGCTGCAGGAGCGCATGGAGCGTTTTACCCAGCGCGTGGCGATTTTCGTCGGTTGTGCGGTGCTGGTAATGGCGACGATTCTATTGTTCAGAGGGATGCCGATCTCGGAGATTTTTCTTTCTTCAGTCGCGCTAGCGGTATCGGTAATACCGGAAGGACTGCCGGTCGCTCTTACCGTGGCGCTCGCAATCGGGATGCAGCGCATGGCACGACGCGACGTCATTGTGCGGCGCCTGATCGCGGTCGAAGCGCTGGGCTCCTGCACTTATATTGCTTCTGATAAAACCGGAACACTGACCGCGAACCAGCTTACGGTTCGCCGACTGGCATTTCCGGGAAATGGTAGCTGGCTGGTAACCGGCGATAGTGATAAACCCAATGGTGAAATATTGACGGCACAGGGAGAACCCGACACTCAGGAACCTCAACTGCTTGATATGGCATGTCAATGCGCGGTGCTGGCTAACGAGGGTTATCTCGGACATCAAAACGGTGATTGGGCCAGTAACGGCGATGCAGTAGATGTGGCCCTGTTGATCATGGCCCACCGGGCGGACTGGATTCGAGCCGAGGCAATCAGCGCCAGCCCAGAGATTGGCACCATACCATTTGAATCGGAACGGCTTTACAGCGCCAGCCTCAACCAGGTAGACGGCAAGCCGCGTGCGTTTGTCAAAGGCGCCTTTGAGAACCTGCTGCTGATGTGTGACAAGGTCGTGCTGTCCAATGGAACTACCGAGCTCGATAAAGTAGCGGTTGAAACCCAGGCAAAGGCACTCGCAGCCGAGGGTTACCGGGTTATCGCTCTGGCCTGTGGAGATGTCGTGGTCGAGGAAGAGGAAGACTTTAACCATAAACACCTGGTTAACCTGACCCTGATCGGACTGGTCGGACTGATCGATCCGTTGCGGCCTGAAGCGAAACATGCCGTCGCCAAATGCCGCGCCGCAGGCATCCAGGTGGCAATGGTAACCGGTGATCATCCAGTCACCGCGTATGCAATCGGGCGTGAGTTGAATTTACTCGAAGACGAGTCCCAGGTTGTCACCGGGTCGCAACTTAAAGCGGCGATCAATGACGACGAAGTGGATCGAATGACACGGGGAGCATCGGTATTCGCGCGCGTCGAGCCCACCCAAAAACTCGATATCGTGCAATCCTTGCAGCGCAATGGACATTTCGTTGCGGTCAGTGGCGATGGCGCCAACGATGCTCCCGCACTGCGTATGGCACATGTAGGTGTGGCGATGGGTAAAAGTGGTACCGACGTGGCCCGGGAAACTGCCGATATCATCATTACCGATGACAACTTCGATTCTATCGTCGATGGTGTCGAAGAGGGGCGGATTGCCTATTCCAACGTGCGCAAGGTAATTTTCCTGTTGATATCCACCGGCGCTGCCGAGTTGGTGCTGTTCGTGCTCGCCATGATTACGGCACTGCCATTACCCCTGCTTGCGGTACAACTGCTCTGGTTGAACCTGGTCACCAACGGCATTCAGGATATCGCGCTCGCGTTTGAACCGGGTGAGGGACCGGAACTGGAGCAACCACCAAGGCCACCCAGGGAGGCTATTTTCAACCGCATCATGCTCGAGCGTGTCATTATTTCGGCGATTGTTATCGGCGTAGTCGCGTTCGGACTT
>CAXMSP010000030.1:0-5207 GCA_964196225.1 uncultured Gammaproteobacteria bacterium
TGCAGTTTCTCCAGGCGTTCCTTTGCTTCCGCTTCTGCGCTCAAAGTTTCCTCCAGTGTAGCGACCTGGCTCTGACCCTGTTCGTTCTGTGCTTTTAGCTCTTCGTATTTGCTGGCGAGTTTTTCCGCTTCTGTGGCATGCGCCTTCTGCAAAGCTTCGCGTTCCTGTGCCTCGGTTCGAATAAACTCCTCTAATTCGGCAACCTTGGTCTGGTCTTTTTCGAATCTGGATTTCAAAGTCTCGATTTTTTGTTCCTGTTGTTCGGTCTCGGCGGAAAATTGCTTTTGTAATTCGGCGAGTTCCGTTTCTTCCTGCTGCAATTTCTGCTGCAGCGATTCAAGTTCCGTACTGCGTTCAGCAATCGTTTGTTGCAGCTCCAGGTTTTGTTGCTTTTGCGATGACATTTGCCTGGCTGCGTCGGCCTTGGCAACCGTGTTGGCGTTCATCATCGTCACGATCATTTGCTGGTATTGGTTGAGCTCGGATTCGCGTTCCTCCTGCTCCTGCGATTCTTGTGCCAGTTTTTTCTTTTTTGCTGTCGCCTCGTCTTCGAGCAGCGCTATCTGTTCGATTATTTCCTGGTATATTTTTTTATCCTGCGCGTTGGTTCGTTCAGTCAGGTATTGATCCTTAACCGTTTCGTATAATTCGAGTTCCTGTTTAACTTCCTTGATCTTGGCGTGGGAAGTAACCGAGATCATGCCGGTGCGAAGGCTCGACACCATGTACATGAGTAGAAAGATGAAGGCGAGTACCATGAACAGATCGCTGTACGACGCCCACTGTGTTCCGCTGGCGTTTTGACTTGCACGAATTTCGTTGTAGTCGAAGCTCACAACCTGTCCCTTATACTGTTAAAGTACTATTGGACGACTAAGACTAGCATGGAAGTGCCTATCTTGTTAATCGAACTGCGTACCAGTTTTTGAATAAAAGTTAGCCTTATTTATAGTTGAAAAAGCCCTCCAGAAGGGCTTTCGGGGGCCAGATTGCAATCCTTGATACAGGTTATCGGCGGTCTCGGCGTTTTTCTGCCTGGTATGGTAGTCATGACCGAGGGCCTTAAAGCGCTTGCCGGTGCACGCATCAGCCAGTGGTTAGCGGGCACCACGCGATCATTTAATCGGGAAGTGCTCCAGGGATTCCAGTTTGCCAATTAGATCGCGCGCCAGGAAAGCGTCCGTATTGCGCCGTGCTGAAATCAAATACCCAGGTATCTGGCCTTTAGTACTACATCACTGGTCAATGCGTCCGAATCCCCCTGCCAGACCACCTGCCCCTTTTCGACAATGAAATGCCGGTCAGCGATATCCGCGAATTCATCGATATTCTTGTCGATTAGAAAAATGGTAAGCCCGGACTGTTTCAGCTGTTCGAGCCGACGCCAGATTTCCTGACGAATCAGTGGCGCCAGTCCTTCGGTCGCCTCGTCGAGAATTAACAGGCGCGGATTCAACATCAGCGCCCTACCGATCGCGAGCATTTGCTGCTCGCCGCCAGAGAGCTGGCTACCCTGGCTATTCAATCGTTTTTGCAAATGCGGGAAAAACTCTAGCACCCTGTCGAGCGTCCAGGGATCGTTGCTTGCACTGTAATTGGCGGCTGTCGCAATCAAGTTTTCGCGCACGCTGAGGTTGGGGAATATCTGCCGGCCTTCCGGAACCAGTCCGATACCGAGCTGCGCAACTTCATAGGCCGGCATGCCGTTGATCACTTCGCCGTCGAAACGAATTTCACCGCTTCGACTTGGCAGCGTCCCGATGATCGAACCAACGGTCGTGGTTTTGCCCATGCCATTACGACCAATAAGTGTCGTAACCTTCCCTTCTTCACAACGCAGGCTCATACCGAACAAGGCCTGCATAGTGCCGTAAAAGGCTTCGACACCGTTCAGTTCAAGCATGGCCATCACCCAGGTAGGCCTTTTGTACTTCCTTGTTGGCGCGGATATTTTCCACCGTATCAGTGGCAATAACATGGCCATTTACCATCACCGATAACTGGTCCGCCAGGCTGAAAACCGCATCCATATCATGCTCGACCAGCAGGATGGTCATGTCACCCCTGAGCCGCTTCAGGATTTCAACCATCATTGCACCCTCTTCCTTGCCCATACCCGCCATCGGTTCGTCGAGCAGCAACATGCGCGGCTTCATTGCCAGTGCCATCGCCACTTCGAGCTGGCGTCGTTCGCCATGAGAAACATTGGCGGCGGTGCGCCCGGCACGATCCTCAAGCCCAACCTCGGCCAGGCTGGACATTGCCGCTGCTTTCATCGCGCGATCCCGATGCACCGGTGACCAGAAACCGAAGGAGTGGCCGCTACCACCCTGTACCGCCAGCATGACGTTTTCCAGCAGCGTCATCGGCATGACGACACTGGTTATCTGGAAAGATCGGGCCATTCCCATACGCGCGCGTTTGGCCACGCTGTCGTTGATAATGCTACGACCATCAAATTCGATATTGCCGCTATCCGGTTTTAGCTGACCGGACAATTGTGCAATCAGGGTAGTCTTACCGGCACCATTGGGACCGATAACGGCATGGATAGTACCCCGCTCAACGGATAGATTGACATTTTCCGTGGCGAAGATACCCCCGAAATGCTTGTTCAAGTCGGTAATTTCAAGTAACTGATCAGCCATGGTCTTCACCCTTGCGATCCCACTTGCTCAACCAGCCGTGAATACCGCCCTTGCCGAATAACACCAGCGCCACCAGCATGACTCCGAAAATCAGGTGCCAGTAGACCGTAATCGCGGACAGAAATTCTTCCAGCAGGACGAACACTATGGTGCCCACCAGGGGGCCGAAAAAGGTGGCGACGCCACCGATGATCACCATGAAAATCAGTTCCCCGGAGCGTGTCCAGCCCATGATGTCCGGACTAATGAAACCAGCGAAGTTGCCGAACAACATCCCAGCAACACTGCACATCATCGCCGAAATCACGTAGCAGGTCAGGCGGTAGCGATAAGTGTTGAAGCCTAGTGCCTGCATGCGTTGTTCGTTAAACCTGGAACCAACGATAACCCTGCCAAAGCGCGCGTTTACCAGCCGATGGGTGAAGAACAGGGATAGCAGTAACACTGCGAAAACCCAGTAATAAAGGCTCGCACCGCCATCCATACTCATCCATTCGGGGAACTCACTACGCGAGTAAATGACCAGGCCATCATCCGCACCGTATTCCTCCATGCTCAGGAAGGTGAAATAAGCCATTTGACTGAAAGCCATGGTGATCATGATGAAGTACACCCCTTTGGTCCGCAGGCTAATGGCGCCGGTTATCAGCGCAAAAATGGCACTCACCGACAGCGCCAGTGCCAGGTGCAGCCAGCCATTGTAATAATCGTAATAAGACGGTATGCCGACGCAGTAGGCGCCAATACCGATATAGGCCGCGTGACCGAGGCTGATCATGCCACCGAAGCCGAGGATCAGGTTCAGGCTGATCGCCGCGATACCGAGAATCAATGCGCGGCTCAACAGGTCGAGGTAAAAGGGCTGATTGGCCCACTCGAGTATGAAAGGTGCAAGCGCCAATATCGCCAGCAGCAAGGCATAGCTTCTGCCGGATACGCTAGCAGGCAACCAGAACATTATTTCATGCCTGCAATGGGAAATAGCCCCTGTGGGCGAAACGCGAGTACACCGGCCATCAGGATATAAATCAACATTGCGGACAGCGCCGGCGCCGCTGTTTCAGCGTAGTTACCAGGCATCGCAAGCGTTAATAGCTGGTCGAGATAGGAACGGCTCAGGGTGTCAATCAAACCAATGATCAGGGCCGCGTAAAAGGCCCCTTTTACCGACCCGATTCCACCCACGATAACGACCACGAAAGCGACGATAATAATGTCGTTGCCCATGCCGATGCTGGCTTCGGTAATCGGCGCAATCAACATTCCGGCAAGACCCGCCATCGCGGCGCCGAGCGCGAACACGACTAAGAACAGGCGATCTATGTTGACTCCAAGTGCCTCCACCATGGTGCGATTGGATGCCCCGGCTCGAATCAGCATACCGAGACGGGTTTTGGTAACCAGAATGAACAGGATAGCTGCAACCAGCAGTCCCGCGACAATAATCAGCAGACGATAGGTCGGCAACACCAGGCTACCGACGCTCAACTGACCGTTCAACACGTCGGGCAACGGGATCGCCATACCGGACGCGCCCCATAGTAGATGAACCAGCGAATCGAAAATTAAAATCAGGCCAAAGGTTACCAGCACATGGTCGAGGTGATCCTTGCGGTAAAGCTTGCGCGCAATCAGCCATTCAACCAGCGCACCAACTACAAACACGCCGATTAGCCCGACAATTACCCCGGTAATAAATGAACCGGTTTTAGCGACAACCGTGCCGCAAAAATAGGCCCCGATCATGTAAAAGGATCCGTGCGACAGGTTGATGAAGTCCATGATGCCGAAAATCAGGGTCAACCCCGAAGCCAACAGGAACAATAACAGCCCCAGTTGCAGACCATTCATCAACTGTGTGATGAGCAAATTCCAGTCCATAACTATAACCGCTTCGGAAAATTGGATCGATACCTGGTTCCCTGGGTTACAGGGAACCAGGTGATTGGAAAGAGCTTGTTACATCTTGCACTTTGAAGCGTACAAATCCTGGTGGTTTTCGTAAACGGTTTTTACGATTTTTGTAGTCCAGCGACCCTCGGAGTCTTCAACCACTTCGCGCAGGTAGAAGTTCTGGATCGGCATATGGTTGTTACCATAGGTGTAGCGGCCACGTACCGAATCATAATCTGCAGCCATCAGTGCCTTGCGCAACGCATCCTTGTCTTTTAGATTGCCACCGGTTGCCTCGACCGCGCTCTTGATCAGCATAATCGCGTCATAAGATTGCGCGCCGTAGAATGACGGGTACTTGCCGTGCTTCTTGAGGTAATCAGAAACAAAACGCTTGTTGGCGGCGTTATCCATGTCCGGCGACCATTGCTGGGCCATTTTCGAACCCAGAACACCATCCAGTTTTGCTGCCTGCAGTTTCGGCAAGGCAATTGAATCAACCGTAAACGCCGTATACAGGGGTAACTTGCCCTGCAGACCGGCCTGCTGGTATTGCTTGATGAAAGCACCTCCGGCTTTACCCGGGATATAACCGGAGTGGTAAATGAGGAAATTGATATCGGGATAGCGTTTGGCCACTACGCCAATGTCATCACAAAGTGAGTG
>CAXMSP010000031.1:0-10572 GCA_964196225.1 uncultured Gammaproteobacteria bacterium
CAAGTCATGCCGGGTGGATTTACCCAGTATTACGACAAGGTCGACTCCAAGTTCGACGGCTGTTCAGCCGAACAGCATGCTGCCAGCGGGGTTCGCGTGGTTCCGCCGGCCGTGGCTCGCAAGGGATCGTTTGTCGCGCCCGGTGTGGTAATGATGCCTTCTTATGTCAATATCGGCGCTTACGTCGACAGCGGCACCATGGTCGACACCTGGGCAACGGTCGGATCCTGCGCACAAATCGGCAAAAATGTGCACCTTTCGGGTGGAGTTGGCATTGGTGGCGTACTCGAGCCACTGCAGGCCTCCCCGACTATAATCGAGGACAATTGTTTCATCGGAGCGCGCTCGGAGGTTGTCGAAGGCGTGATTGTCGAGAAGAACTCGGTCATCTCGATGGGCGTCTATATTGGTCAAAGCACCAAGATATATAATCGCGAAACCGACGAGGTGACCTACGGCCGTATTCCCGAGGGCTCGGTCGTGGTCGCCGGTAATTTGCCGTCCGAGAACGGCAGGTACAGTCTTTACTGCGCGGTTATTGTCAAACAGGTCGATGAAAAAACACGCGCCAAGGTCGGGATCAACGAACTGATACGCAACATATAGGTAAGCCATGGTTGACGCGGTAACATTATACGGGATACCCAATTGTGACACGATCAAAAAGGCCAGGGCATGGTTGAGCGATCACGAGGTCGAGTTTAAATTTCATGACTATCGCAAGCAGGGCCTTGACAAGAAGCAGTTGCAATCCATGGTATCTGCGTTGGGCTGGGAGTCCATGCTGAATCGTCGAGGCACCACCTGGCGGGCATTACCAGACACGCTCAAGGACCGCATCGATCTAGAGTCGGCTATCAGCGTAATGCTCGACAATCCGGCGATCATCAAGCGACCGATACTGGCCAAAGACGAGCAGCTCCATCTCGGCTTCAGTGCGGCGCAATACCAGGAGATCTTTGGCTAAGTCATGGCAAGCGCAACTCTGAAACTGGCATCGGACCTGATAGCCAGGCCCTCGGTAACCCCGGACGATGCCGGTTGCCAGGCGTTATTGATCGAGCGCCTCAACGCGATTGGTTTTGCTTGCGAAATCCTGGTTTTCGATGATGTCACGAACCTGTGGGCACGCCGCGGCAAGACCGGGCCAGTGCTTGCCTTTGCCGGCCATACCGATGTGGTACCGCCCGGACCACTGGAGAAATGGCATAGTGATCCGTTTACCCCGAAAATTCGCGACGGAAACCTGTTTGGCCGCGGTGCTGCGGATATGAAATCGAGTATCGCCGCAATGGTGACTGCCTGCGAAAGATATGTTGTTGAGCACCCGGATCATCGCGGTTCGATAGCATTGCTAATCACCAGTGACGAGGAAGGCAAAGCCGTTAACGGCACCGTCAGGGTAATCGAGACACTCGAGGCAAGGGGTGAAAAAATCGACTGGGCCCTGATTGGAGAACCTTCCAGTCACGCCCACGTAGGCGACGTTATCAAAAACGGCAGGCGCGGCTCGATCGGTGCAAAACTCGTGATTCACGGCGTACAGGGACACGTCGCTTATCCGCACAAGGTAGACAACCCGATCCACCGGGCAATGCCGGCATTGCACGAGCTTACGCGGCACGAGTGGGACCAGGGGAACCGCTTTTTTCCGCCTACGAGTTTCCAGATTTCGAATATCAACTCCGGCACCGGGGCACATAACGTGGTTCCATCCCACGCCGAAGTCGCGTTTAACTTGCGCTACTCGACCGAGATCGATGCCAAACAAATCATAGAGACCACCCGCGTGATACTCGACAAGCATGAGCTTGATTATGACATCGACTGGTCGATTTCAGGATACCCGTTCCTGACGCCTGAAGGGGAACTGGTTGCGGCAGCGCAACAGGCCATTAAACAGCATACGGGGCTGACTACCTCTCTCGAAACCACGGGTGGCACCTCGGACGGTCGATTTATCGCACCCACGGGCGCGCAGGTGCTTGAACTCGGGCCGGTAAACGAGTCAATTCACAAGCTTAACGAACATGTGAATACGCAGGAACTCGATCAACTGTCCGATATATACCAAAGTATTCTCGAAAACCTGCTGTCTTGACACCATTGACTGGACGATTCGCGCCCTCGCCCTCGGGACCCTTGCATTTTGGCTCCCTGGTCGCAGGCCTGGCGAGCTATTGCCAGGCGAAGTCCCAACAGGGAAATTGGCTGTTGCGTATCGAGGACGTTGATACGCCCCGTGTTGTGGCCGGCGCCAGTGATCAAATTCTGCGTGACCTGGAAGCCTTCGGCTTCGAATGGGACGGCGCCGTCAGCTATCAGAGTGAACGCTTTGCAAAGTACCAGCACTATCTCGATAAGTTACTGAATCAGGGGGATTGTTACGCCTGTGAATGCAGCCGCAGGACCTTGCGCGAACAGGGCGTGCCCAGCGGACCCCTGGGACAGATTTATCCCGGTAATTGCCGCTTAAAGCAGTTAGCCCTCGAAAACCATTCGATCCGACTAAATACTGAGCCCGCGCAAGGGATTAAATTTTTCGACTGGGTCTATGGTGAGTTTGCATTGAACCTGCCTGAATCGGTCGGCGATTTTGTGCTCAAGCGAGCTGATAATATCTACGCCTACCACCTGGCCGTGGTGATCGATGACGAGCTACAAAACATTACCGAAGTCGTGCGTGGTGCCGATTTGCTGGAAAACACCTGCCTGCATATCTACCTGCAGCAAAAACTGGGATTCAAAACCCCCGACTACATGCACATTCCACTGGTCAACAATGCACAGGGCGTAAAGCTCAGCAAACAAACCGGGGCCAATGCGCTGGATCACCAGAACTCGTCGAGGCAGCTGCTCGCCGCACTAAGCCACCTGGGCCAGGCACCACAGCCCGAACTGGAAAATGCCAGGCCACAGGAGATCCTGCAATGGGCAGTGGACAACTGGAGCACCGTCTCGATTCCGGTGGAGCGCCCGGCGGTCGCAGAAACTTTTGAGGATTAGCCTCATTCCAGGATCTCGGTGAACCCATCGATTGGCTTAAATTGACTATTAACCCTGCTGTCCCCCGGCCGTAAAGTTCCAGGCAGGTGCCATCTGGATAGTCTTGTTCCCGAACCATTTCGCAGTAAACTAACGCTTTCGGAAGTAACGGGAAACTATCATGCTCAAATCTGCAGGCGATTTAATCAAGGAAGCTCAACAGCATATCGAATGCGTAGACGTTGCCACGGCTAAGAAAATATATGATGAAAACTCCGATGCGGTCATCGTCGATGTGCGCGAGGCTCACAGCGCTGAGGAATCAAAGCTAACCGATTCGATCCATATCTCACGCGGGCTGCTCGAAATGCAGGTTCATAAATTCTGCCCTGAGGCGACGACCGTTATCCTGACCCATTGCGGTGGCGGTGGCCGGGCGTCGCTCGCAGCGCAAACCTTGAAACAGTTGGGATATGGAGAGGTATACGCAATAACCGCACCCTTTGACGAGATCAAAGAGACCTTTGGTTGATTGCTTGACTACTTGACCTGATCGATGGTCAGGGTGATTTGCTCGGGTGGATTTTTGCTATCCACCGCTTCAATCTCGGTGTAAAAGTCACCCGCCTGGGCCACCGGTTTACCACTGCTCGAAACACGTGCACCAACGATGACCTGGTCGAAGGTCGATAACTTCATCGTCGGCATCATCGCGTCATCATCACTTAAGGTCAGTGTCACCGGTAAATCACTGAGTTGCAGCTTTCTAACCGCCAACGGCATCGGGGGGCCCTGCATTGCCTTGGCATAAACAAACACCGCGGCCGCGGGATTGGATCGGGATTTAAGATCAGCGCTGATATCGACGACTAGATTGAGGGTGGCACTATTGCTCACCATGCTGGCGAGTTCTGGCTCACGTTCTTCGAGCATCGCGATCAAGCCCTTGATTTCGCGTAACGAGCCAGGATTATCCGTAATCAAGGGTAATAGCTGCGTCCAGTAAGCATGCGCCGCCTTATAATCCTGGCGCTGTTCCGCAGCCATTCCGGCCAGCCAGAGTCCATTTGGAAACCGGGGCGCAAGCTCCAGTCCGCGTTTCACCAGTGCTTCAGGCTCGCCCAGCAGACTGCCGTTGTTTTGCATCGCCAGCGCATCGGCAAGTGCAAACAGGATTCCGGATTCATCGGCAATCAGTTCGTTACTGCGCCGAAAAGCGGTTACCGCTTCACTATACTGTTGCTTGCCCATCAGGGCCCGACCGAGCATAAACCAGCCTTCTGCATCCTCTGGATTAGCGCGCAGCTTTTCCTTGATGGCAACTACCATTTCATCGACGCTCATTTGCGGCGCAGTCGCAGCCTGTTGCGGCGGCACAGCTTGTACCAGTTGCGGATTTCCGATAACCCGGTACTCACCATAAACCAGGTATAAAGCGACGCTTGTAGCCGGTATCGCCAGAAACACCACGACTGCCATCCACTTGCCGCGCGATTTTTCGCTATCGTCTTCACTGCTATCGAGTTCCAGTGCGAGCGAGGTCTGCAAATCCAGGAACGCACTATCGTAGGCAGCCTGGTCAATTTCGCCATCCGCCAGCTGCGCTTCGAGCTGTTGCTTCTTTTCGCGCGCAATTTGGATATTCTGTTGTTGTCGCTGAGCACCCTGCTGTGCTCGGGAAGACCGGATCAGCGGAACCAGTAAAATAACAAGCGCGAGCGCAAGTAGCGCAGTGACGACGATCCAGAAACTCATTTACCCGGCTCTTTATGTTCCAGCAATTGTTTTGCTTCAGCCATTGCGGCAGCATCGACTTCGACAGGCTTATTGGCGGCACGTAATCTGCGGACGAGCAGGTAAAGTACCAACAGCAATAACAAAAAAGGCCCCAGCCACAGCAGGTAAGTGGTTGATTTGAATTGTGGTCGGTAAAGTACAAAGTCACCGTAGCGCGCGACCATAAACTCGACGACCTGTTGGGGAGATTTGCCTTGTTGAAGCATTTCGTAGGTTTCGCGGCGTAAGTCACGTGCCAGATCAGCATCTGAGCCGGACAGGTTCTGATTCTGGCAAACCAGGCAGCGCAGTTCGTTGATGAGCTTTTTGTAGTCGGCCTCCATTTGTGCCGACTCGAACTCGTAAGCCTCGATCGCAGCCTGCAATGGTGCCATCCAAAGGGCAAACAGGAACAGCAACAACAGGCGCCTCAACTCAGCAACTCCTTGAGCACGGGCATGATCTTCTGTTCCAGTGACTCATGCGTCACCGGGCCGATATGCTTGTACTTGATCATACCGTCGGCGCCGATGACAAAAGTTTCCGGCACCCCGTAAACGCCCCAGTCGATTCCGACCCGTCCATCACGATCGATAACACTGGTGGCATAGGGATTACCAAATTGTTTTAACCACCGGGCAGCATCCGCGGGTTCATCCTTGTAATTGAGCCCGACTACGGTCACCAGGTTTCTATTTGCCAGCACGGAGATAACTTCATGCTCGGCCCGACAGGAGACACACCACGAGGCCCATACATTGAGCACCCAGACCTGGCCAGACATATCTGCCGTGGAAAGCTGCCGCGATGGATCGTCCAGCATCGCCAGGGAGAATGCCGGTGCTGGCTTGTCGATCAATGGTGAGGGCACCTTCTTGGGATCCAGGCGCAGTCCATAGCCGAGTAAACCGACCATCAGTACGAAAACGGCAAGCGGCAGGACAAAACGATTCACGCGGCACGCTCCACCGCTTCGGTATCGACACTGGTACTACGCGCAAGACGCCTATAGCGCCGGTCGCTCGCGGCAAACAGGCCACCAACTGCCATAATGATTGCACCCAGCCAGATCCAGCGGATAAAAGGCTTGTAATAAATTCGTACTGCCCAGGCGCCTTCTTTATCGAGCGGCTCACCCAGGGCGATAAATAAATCTCGTGCGAGTCCAGCGTCGATCGCGGCCTCGGTCATCGGCATCGTCTGCACGGGATAGGTGCGTTTTTCGGGAAACAGGTCGACTTTGAAGTCGCCGGATTCCGAGCGCACCGTAAAACCACCGCGCGTCGCAACATAGTTATCGACATTAAAATCGCGCACGCCATGAAAGGTGAATTCATAACCCGCCACCGAGTAGGTATCGCCCGGGGCCATACGCAAATCCTTTTCCTGGTTATATAGGCTGGTCAGCGTTACCCCGATGATAAATACCCCTATACCCAGGTGGCCGAACAACATGCCGTAAAAGCCGGCTGGCGTTGAACGCAGGGTCGAAAGTAAGGCGCGATTATGAAATCTTTCGTAAATCGCGATACCGGCAGTGACCGCAATCCATAACGCCATCGAGATTCCGAGGTATGCACCCCACATCCATTGCGGCAGTGCCAGGCTAAGCAGCAAGGCCAGGACCAGCACGACCAATGCGGGGATCTTGAGTTTTGAAACCAGGCGCCCCAGGGTGTCGCTTTTCCAGCGAATCAGCATTCCGATCCCCATCAATACGCCAAGGGGTGCGGTGAGCGTCACAAACATCAGGTTGAAATAAGGTGGACCGACCGAGATCTTGCCACCCATGGCGTCTATCGCGATCGGGTAAAGCGTTCCCAACAAAATTGCGCTGGTCGCAACAGTCAGAAAAACATTGTTCAACAACAGCGCCCCGTCACGAGATAAAAGACTGGTCTGGGCCGCACTCTTGAGTAACGGCGCACGCCAGGCGTACAGCGTCAACGAACCACCGACCACCAGCACCAGGAAGCCGAGGATGAATATCCCGCGTTCCGGATCGCTGGCAAAGGCGTGTACCGAGGTCAGCACGCCAGAGCGCACCAGGAATGTGCCCAGCAAACTCAACGAAAACGCGAAGATTGCCAGTAACGCTGTCCAGGCCTTGAAAGTGCCGCGCTTTTCCGTAATCGCAAGGGAATGCATTAACGCTATACCGACTAACCAGGGCATGAAAGATGCGTTTTCGACCGGGTCCCAGAACCACCAGCCGCCCCAGCCGAGCTCGTAGTAAGCCCACCAGCTGCCGAGCGCAATCCCGAGGGTTAAAAACAACCAGGCGATATTAGTCCAGGGCCGCGACCAGCGTGCCCAGGCTGAATCGACCTGGCCTGAAATCAGGGCCGCGATTGAAAAAGCAAACGCGACCGAAAATCCAACATAACCGAGATAAAGCATGGGGGGATGAATCGCAAGACCGATATCCTGCAACAACGGGTTTAAATCACTGCCCTCGGCCGCCGCGGGGAACAAGCGTTCAAAAGGATTCGAGGTAATGATAATAAACAGTAAAAATCCGCAGCTCACGAGCCCCAGCACCGCCAGTACCCGCGCCCGCATCGCACTCGGTACATTCGGCGTAAACACCGCAACCGCTCCGGTCCAAAACGCAAGCACCAGGGCCCATAACAACAACGATCCTTCGTGAGAACCCCAAACGCCGGAAATGCGATAAATAAGCGGTAACGCGCTGTTCGAATTCTTGGCCACGTACAGGACTGAAAAATCATGACTTAAAAAAGCCCAGGTTAAACAGGCATAGGAAATGCCGACAAATAAAAGCTGGCCCAGGGCGGCGGGCCTTGCGAGCGCAATCCAGCGTTGTACGCCGAGACTGGCGCCAGCCAGCGGCACCAGCGCCTGGATGAGGGCAATGCTGAGCGCAATAATCAGCGCAAACTGACCGATTTCAGGAATCATTGCGCGTTTTCCTGTTTCGACATCATCTCGGCGATTTCGGGAGGCATATAGTTTTCATCGTGCTTTGCCAGTACTTCCTCGGCCACGAACTCACCGGAATCATTAAGCTTGCCATTGGCGATGATGCCCTGCCCCTCGCGAAACAGGTCGGGAAGTATACCGGCGTAACGGACCGTTACGCGCTGCTCGTTATCGGTTAAATCGAACTTCACGGTTAGACCGTCACCGGGACGGTCGACGCTGCCCTCAACCACCATGCCACCAACGCGAAACAGCTTGTTCTGGGGTGCCTTACCCGACATGATCTCGCTCGGGGTAAAGAAAAACATGATATTCTGATCCAGCGACTTGAGCGCAAGCCCAACGCCAACGGCCACGCCTGCAACCATGAGCAGGATCAGGCCGAGTCTTTTCTTTCTTGCAGGTTTCATTTCTGTTTATCCTTTTGACGCCGCCGTAACTGGCGCATTTCTTTCTCGTGTTGCTTGCGCGGAAGATACCAGTTTAACCATAGCACCAATGCCACCAGAGCATAGCTCGGCCAGACGAAACTGGCGTATCCACCCATTTGGAGAAATTCTGCCATTTAAAGTTCCTCGATCCACTTGCTGTTGCGTTCGCGTCGCAACAACTCCACGCGGCACTTTTGAAACAGCGCCAATACGTAGTAAACCTGGAACGCCATCGCCATCAGCAACAACGGAAGCAACATGCTCCAGTGGATCGACGGCTTGTCGAACTTGGTCACCGTCGGCCCCTGGTGCAGCGAATGCCACCATTCGACCGAGTAATGAATGATCGGAATATTAACCACTCCAACCAGTGCCAGTATTGCTACTGCTCTACCGGCAACCCGCCGATCATCGATGGCATTATGCAGCCCGATAATACCAAGATATAAGAACAGCAGAATTAACTCCGATGTCAATCTCGCATCCCAGACCCAGTAGGTACCCCACATGGGCTTACCCCAGAGCGAACCGGTGATCAGCGCCAGAAAGGTAAAACTAGCGCCTATCGGCGCGCTACTGATTAACACCACTTCAGCAAGTTTCATACGCCAGATGATGACTATGGCACCGCAAAAAGCCATTACAACGTAAATAAGTAACGACATCCACGCCGATGGGACGTGCACAAAAATGATGCGATAACTTTCGCCCTGCTGATAGTCCGGTGGCGCCTCGATCAAACCACCGTAGAGACCGGTCAGTAAAAAGGCCAGGAAAATCCAGGTCAGCCACGGAATCCATTTACCGGCGATGCGGTAAAAATGCGGGGGTGAACCTAACTTGTGAAACCAGAGAAACATTGAAATCCCTTTAATTTACTAACTTGCAGACATTCGTAAAGCTGCCGCCGTCGCCCAGGGCGACAATGAAATCGATAGAAACAGAAAGGCGAGCAGCATGTAAATCTGCGCCGATACTTCGAATCCCATCGCGGCATTTTCAATCGCGCTGGCCGCAAAAATCAGAACCGGCACGTACAAGGGCAATACTAAAAGCGACAGGATTATACCACCCTTTCTCAAACCTACCGTAAGTGCAACGCCAATTGCCCCTATCAAACTTAAGATTGGGGTTCCAATAAGTATAGTCAATAGTAGCGTTCCTTGAGCCGAACTCGGCATTCCCAGCATTTCCGCCAGTAACGGCGCCACGATGAGTAATGGCAACCCGGTTACCAGCCAATGCGCGCTCACTTTTGCCAACACCAGCACCGCGACCGGATGCGCGCTGAGCAAGATCTGTTCGAGTGACCCATCGTCGAAATCGGAGCGGAAAATGCTATCCAGCGACAACATCGCCGCGAGTAATGCCGCGACCCAGATAATACCGGGAGCAATGCGCGCCAGCAGCACGGGCTCCGCACCGAGAGCCAACGGGAACAGGGTAATGACCAGCACAAAAAATAGCAGCGGCATCGCGTACTCGGCGCGGTTGCGCAGCGCCAGCAGCAGATCACGTCGCAGCAGGAAGACAAAAGCCTGGGTCAGGGATAATCGCTGACTCATGCCTGTGCACCCAGCTGCAGGCGCTGCACACTCTGGTCGGGCAGCGATATATCGTGATGCGAAGTCATGACAATTAATCCCTGTTGCTCCAGGTGCTGTTCAAACAGCGAGGCGAACATTGCCATGCTGTCCCTGTCGAGCGAGGTAAAAGGTTCATCCAGAATCCATAACATCGAATTGGTTGCCAGCAGGCGGGCCAGCGCCAGCCTGCGTTTCTGGCCTGCAGACAAGCTGCCTACTTCGGTCTCTCCGTAAGCATAAAGATTTACCTGCTCGAGCACATCGTCAAGACTCTGCGTGGAAGGCACGCCCATCGCTCTCGCCAGACGTAAGTTTTCGAGACAGGAAAGCTCATGCTTGACGCCGTCGTGATGCCCGACATAGGCCACCTGCTCGTAGTAATCACCCGCCAGGCGATCAATCGGAACACCACGCCATAAAATTTCGCCACCATCTGCCAGTCTGAGCCCTGTCAGAATACGCAACAGGCTGGTTTTACCGCAGCCGTTCGGCCCCTCGACCACCAGCATTTGCCCCGGTTCGAGCGTAAAATCAAGATGCTCGAATAACATGCGGTCATTGCGGATACAGCTTAGTTCTCGCGTTTGCAGTAAGGTGGATTGGGACATACGTGGGCTGGGAGTAAAAGTGCCCGAAGATTAGCCTTGCGTCCGGCATCGATCAACCGATTTTTTTGATTTATATCAGACAACAAGGAGATAATATGGAGTAAAGTTAAGTTAAACATGAATGGGAATTTGAACCATGACTACCAAAGAACAATTGATCGACCAGCACATTCGTGAGTACGAATCACGCCTGAAGCATATCGATGAACTTTACGAGCGCGCCAATAAGGCTACCGAACACCT
>CAXMSP010000032.1:0-18355 GCA_964196225.1 uncultured Gammaproteobacteria bacterium
ATCCGCCCAGAACAGAAAAAACCTCCATCCGCTGGAAATTATAGCCAGCCGACAGTGGACTCATAAATCTCACCCTGAACAGATCCTGACGATCGATATGCTAACCGATTGGCTGGTCGAGCAGTCAGGAAAAACCCGCTATCATTTTGACCCTTTGAAGATGGACGTTGGGTCCTGCACTTCGGTCATGTCCTACGCTTATGCGTCGCGTTTTAAAATTCTTGCGGTCGAAGTTGCCGAAGATGAAATCGTCATTGCGGTTACCGATCCCTATGACCTGGAGTGGATGGATGAAGTCGAGCGCATAGTCAATAAAAAGATTACTACGGTGCTGGCTAATCCGGCTGAATTGAAAAGCTACCTGGTTGAGTTTTACAGTGTCAGCAAGGCCATGGAAGGGGCTGGTAATAAGGGCCTTGGAGAGCTGCCGGGTAATATCCAGAACCTCGAACAACTCATCCAGCTGGGTAAATCCGGCAAGGTTGATGCCGAGGATCAGCATATCGTCAGCATTGTCGACTGGTTAATGCAATATGCGTTCAATCAGCGTGCTAGTGACATTCATATCGAACCTCGACGAGAGCAGGGCAACGTGCGCTTCAGGATCGATGGTGTCATGCACCAGGTTTACGAAATTCCAGCCAATATCACTGCCGCAGTGGTAAGCCGCATTAAAATTATGGGGCGCCTCGATGTTGCTGAAAAACGCAAGCCCCAGGATGGCCGCATCAAAACGCTTTCCCCTGATGGCACCGAGATCGAGTTGCGCCTCTCCAGTATGCCCACCGCGTTTGGCGAGAAACTGGTACTTCGAATTTTCGATCCCGAAGTACTGGTCAAGAATTTCGCCGCACTGGGTCTCGAAAAGCGGGAATCGGAAATATGGAACGACATGATTTCGCGTCCTCATGGGATTATTCTCGTAACCGGTCCGACGGGATCGGGCAAAACTACGACGCTTTATACCAGCCTTAAACACCTGGCAAAGCCGGAAGTGAATGTCTGTACGATCGAAGATCCGATCGAATTGATTGAACCCAGTTTCAACCAGATGCAGGTTCAGCATAACATCGACCTGGATTTTGCGACCGGGGTTAAAACCCTGCTGCGCCAGGATCCCGATATTATTATGGTGGGCGAGATTCGAGATCGGGAAACCGCGGAAATGGCGGTCCAGGCGGCGCTGACAGGACACCTGGTGTTGTCGACTCTACATACCAACGACGCACCTTCTGCAATTGCACGTCTCGCCGAAATAGGGGTACCGCCTTATCTGATCACCGCGACCTTGATCGGGGTAGTGGCACAGCGCCTGGTGCGCACCTTATGCTCGCATTGTAAGCAGGAAACCAGCCTCGAGCTGATCGACTGGCAGGCTTTGATCAAGCCCTGGACTACCTCCCCGCCGGAAAGAATTTCTGCTGCAGAAGGTTGCCTGGAATGCCGTCAGACGGGTTTTAGCGGGCGCATTGGCATCTACGAAATGATGCCGCTGACCGATGCATTGAAACACGATATCAGCGAGAATTTCGATCTCGTAAAATTTCGTAAGACCGCGATCAAGGATGGCATGAAGCCGCTTAATCTTGCTGGTGCGCAAAAGGTGGCGCGTGGCCTGACCACGATCGAAGAAGTTCTCAAAGTAGCTCCGCCACGCTACGATCTTTAAATTTGGTATCGGCATGAAACCCCTCAGCCAAGTTCTGTGCCTGGTGTGGGTGTTTTTTCTGATCCTGTCCTGTAGCGATAACGCTGTCTCACCGCAAGACGAGATTCGCGCTTACATCAACTCGGGAGTCGATGCGGCGGAAGGCCGTGATACTGATGCGCTGGCTGAACTAATGCATGGCGACTACTCCGATCAGAAAGGGTACAACCAGAAACAACTGACCGGATTGCTGCGCGGCTACTTCTTTCGACATAAAAATATCCATTTATTTACCAAAATCGACAGCATAGAATTGCTCGCTGAAAATGAGGCGATGGTGCAGATGCATGTGGCGATGGCGGGTAGCGCGATTTCCGATGTCGATGCGCTATCCTCGTTACGGGCAAGAATCTATCGCTTTGAATTGCAGCTGATTAAACAGGATGAATGGTTGCTGCGTCATGCGCTTTGGGGGCCAGCAAGTATTGGGGATTTCGAGTAGAGTACTTCAGAGCGAAGACTTTTCTATTTCAGGCGGTCGTTTGATTACCAGGTATAAAACAAAACTCGCAATTGTCGCTTTATTGATAAGCCTGGGCCTGGCAATGGAGATCGCCGGGCTGCTTGATGCCAGTCAGATACTGATTTTCGCCAGGGAATATGCCCAGCATTGGTGGCTGATTGTGGTGTTGATCCTGGCACAAGCGCTTCTGTTTACCTTTGCTCTCGCCGGGTCGATATTTCTGTGGGTTGCGGCACCGCTTTATACCCCGCCGATGGCGACTTTTATCCTGGCAGCAGGGGGTGCGTTGGGTGGTCTGGGTGCTTACTTCTTTTCAAATTACCTGTCGCAGGAATGGAAGGCAAAAGTTCAGGATTCGCGCAGTTACAAATTACTGCAGGCCCAGGAAAATTTCTTTACCCTGTTTGCGATGCGAGTTTTCCCGGGATTTCCTCACGCATTGGTCAACTACAGTTCGGGAATCTTAAATGCAAAACTAAGCCATTTTATTGCCGCGGCAATTCTGGGTATTTCTATCAAGTCGTACATCTATGCCCGGGTTATTCACAGCGCTAGCAGTTCACCGTCACTGGAAATGTTATTCGATATATCGATTATCGGGCCCCTGGTGCTACTGTCTATAGGCTGTGTTTTAGGTGTGTTTGTAATGCACAGAATGACTGAAAAGTAGCACCGGGTGGCCAGTGGTTTGCCGCGGGTGATGGACCCTTGTTATAAGGTTATTCAGGGTTGCCCGGAAAGAAAATCTGTTCCGAACAGCAATACTGCAATTGGTACCGGGGCCACCGATAACACAATCGTGATTAAAAATCCCGGCACTGAATAAAGTCGACTAACGCCTGCAAAAAGTGCAATCCCGCCACCACCGCCAATTAGATAATTGCCAGGTATGTTTAAAGCAACCGCCAATGCCAGGTAGCGGTAACGTAATAGTATTGGCAGAAAACGTTTGGGTGCTTTCTGGGTAAGGTAAGAGAGCCTTTGCTTTTTTTTAAGCGGCTCAATCGCTTTGAGTAAATTGCTGGTCCGCTCGAGCTTGATGTCCTTGGTAAAACGTACCAGTACGGATAAGGGTATTAAACGTCCTAACACGAAACTCAGTGAAAGACCGATAACCGTGCACAGGTAGACCAGCAGGGCAATCGGTGGGCCCAGCATGACCAGGAGTCCCACGCCAATCTCGGCCCCGGGTACAAACGGAACTGCCAAAAGCAACGCATAAAGGATAGCCGACACCATAATGGTTCGATGTACGGCGTCTTCGTTGCCAGGGCGAATTGGGAAGTGGAGCACTTCCATATAGTCACGGGCGAGAATGTTGGCCGCAATCAACAGGGCAAGTAAACACACAACTTTTACGATTGCACCCCAGCGAATAGCGGCCGGCAATTGCTTCTCGGACATTCTACTCGGTGCTTACTGTCGCAGCTGGTTTGCTGGCTAGCTTGCCCTCAAATTCGAAGCTGTTCTCGACGCTCCAGTACCAGCGGTTAATCACCCAGGTGGATTTGCCTTTTATGGTGTCGCCCTCGATGGTTCCACGCCAGATAATTTTGGCATCTTTGTAGGGGCATTTTGTCTCGCTGATAAACTCGATCCGGTCGCCATTTGTGCGCACAAAATAGGGTCTGGCTGGATACTTGCACCTGAGTTCACACTCTTTCGAAACGAAGGTCCCGTTCTCGAATACGAATGAATCCGGGATATCCTTGGGCTTACCGTCCGGGCCGAGAGCGCCACTAAAAGTCATGCCGTCGAGTGGGCCCGGTATGATTTCCTCCTGGGAGGTCGGGCTATTTACTGAATTCGAGTCGCTCGCGCGGGATAAAGAGACCCAGGTGGCTGAAGCCAGTATGGCGATTGAAATGAAGCAGGTGGTAAGGGTTGAGCTATTCATATTATTGCTCGCGTCTCATTGAACCTGATTTATATGCAGATGCTGCCGGTCAGAGTGCTATTTTTCCACGATGCCGCTTGCACACTACTCCTATTAATCTGAAATATCAAAACGGCCGACCGACACTATTGATATCTGATTACTGGATGAAAGCAAAAAATTATTGCTTGAACCAGTTTGCGTGCAGTGCGTTGATTACTTTATTGGGATAGATGGTTTTACCAAGGCTACCGTTGTAGCGGGCCAGTGCGCGTCCGAGGTCATGGGGTTCCATGTCTATGTAATAGCGTAAAATCGTGCAACCCATTCTCAGGTTAGTGCGAATCTTGAAAAGATTTTGATCTGAAATCCCGATTTCGTTAAGCCAGAAGGGCATGATTTGCATCAGGCCGCGGGCGCCGGAAACCGAAATCGCGAATTCGTCAAAACGACTTTCCACTTCAATCACGGCGAGCACCAGTTCCGGTTCGATGCCCACTCGTCGAGCCTCGTAGTGAATCAGTTTCAGTAACTCGATACGCGTTTTTGGTTCTTCGATAAACTTTTCCAGCCGGCGTGACATATCCAATAGCCAGACCTGGGCATCAAAGCGATCCTCAAATCCCGAATCGGATTCGATGGCCTCCTTTAGCATTCGACGAAGTTCGGGATCGGTCGAGGCTTGAAGTGGAGCGACTGTTGCCAGTGCCAGCAAGGGCAGGGTTACGAGCGCCGCGAGTTGGATTATCCAGGAGCGCATCAGTCGGAATACAGTTTATCCAGGAAGGCTGGTAGCTCCTCGAGCGGTAATTCTTGCGCGCTATCGTCGCTCCTACCCTTGTATTCGAACTGTTGTGCCGTGAGCCCGCGCTCGCTCAGGACAATGCGATGTGGAATTCCGATCAGCTCCATGTCAGAAAATATAACTCCCGGGCGCAGAGCCCGGTCATCAAGCAATACTTCGAGGCCTCGCGCAAGGCATTGCTGGTAAAGATCGTCAGTCGCCTGTTTAACGGCTTCTGATTTATGGTAATTGATTGGGCAGATTGCCAGTTGAAAGGGTGCCAGCGTTGCCGGCCAGATAATCCCCTGCTTATCATGATTTTGTTCGATAGCCGCGGCAACCACCCGGGTGACGCCAATGCCATAACAGCCCATGAACGGAGCTACACTTTTGCCCTGTTCGTCGAGAACTGCGGCCTGCATGGATTCCGAGTATTTCTGGCCGAGCTGGAAAATATGTCCGACTTCGATGCCACGCAGAATTCTTAATTGCCCCGTGCCGGACGGGCTGGGGTCGCCATTAACCACGTTGCGGATATCAGCCTTGATGGGTTCTTCGCAATCCCGACCCCAGTTGGCATTGATAAAATGTTTATCATCCTGATTCGCTCCACAGACGAAGTCGCCCACCACTGCGGCACTGTGATCGACAATGGTTTTTAAACTTAATCCAATGGGCCCTATGGAGCCGATGTCGCTACCCAGGGTAGCGGTGATTCGCTCACGTTGGGCCAGGCGCAAGGGGCTGGCTACGCCATCGAGTCTCTCGGCCTTGAGCGCATTCAGCTCGTGATCACCGCGCAAAACCAGCGCGACCAGGCCTCCGTCCTCGGCTTCGACGATGAGGGTTTTCATGCATTGCTGCGCGCTTACATCGAGACCGTTGGCGAGATCATCAATGGTATACATGCCGGGAGTATCGACGATTTGCATTTCAGCGCTGGCCGCGAAGCGTTCAGTTTCCGGTGGCAACGCCTCCACAGTTTCAATATTGGCTGCAAAATCGCCCTGCTCAGAAAACGCAATTGCGTCCTCTCCGGAATCAGCAAGGACGTGAAATTCCTGCGAGGTACTGCCTCCGATTGCGCCTGAATCTGCGCTAACCGCTCGATAATCGAGCCCGAAACGATCAAAAATATTAATGTATGCCTGATCCATAACATCGTAAGAGCGCTGCATGCCATCCTTGTCAATATCGAAGGAATACGCGTCTTTCATTATGAATTCTCGCGAGCGCATAACCCCGAAGCGGGGTCTGATTTCATCGCGAAACTTGGTCTGGATCTGGTAAAAATTAAGTGGTAACTGGCGGTAACTGTTAACCTCACGCCGAAATATATCGGTCACGATTTCTTCATGCGTGGGCCCGATACAGGCATCACGATGGTGCCGGTCCTGGAGACGCAGCAATTCCGGGCCAAACTGATCCCAGCGCCCTGATTCCTGCCATAATTCTGCGGGTTGAAAAGAGGGCATCAGCAATTCCAGTGCGCCAGCCTTGTCCATTTCTTCACGAATGATTTGCTCTACCTTGCGTAGTATTCGTAAACCAAGCGGTAACCAGCTGTAGATGCCGGCAGCATGCCTGCGAATCATGCCAGCACGGAGCATAAGCTGATGACTGATTATCTCAGCATCGACCGGAGTTTCTTTAAGCGTTGCCAGGTGGAAGCGGGAAGCTCTCATAGGTATTCATACGCGGTGCTGGTGCACCTTACAATTAATTCGGCGCATTATAGAGGTTCCACCAACGGTTAACAGGAAATTAAGTACAAAGTCCCTTTACTGGCAAAAACGCTCGACGTCGGCTTCGCTTTGAGTCCTGCGCTCCTCGATTTCCTCGGTCGTCATATAGCGTGTGCTGCCGTCGGCAGATCGCAGTTTGATGCGATTACTTCTATTAATAACCTGGAGGTCTTCTTGCGCCTTTTCACAGGCGATCCTGGCCTGGTCTTCTGGGACATTACCGTTTTCAGGGGCTGTGCCACTTTCGGTGTTTTCGGAACTTTTTGGTTCGGATAGCCTGGGTAGTGCCTTACCGGGATTGCTCGGGGCTGATTGCACCCGCACGCCTTCGGTTTTGGCGGCAACTGGCGGTGCATCACCGTAGTGGACATTGCCTTCCTCATCGACCCATTTGTGAATCGTGCCCGCATTCAGAGTCATTGAGGCCAGAAACATCAGGTAAATCAAGTAGCGCATGGTTTTCCCTGTTTTCGCTGTGTTCTTTAGTCTACGAATCCAAAGAATAGTTGTCATCCAAATATTTACAATCTTTTTTTAATGTTAACTCTTAATTCCCGAGCCATTTTTAAAGCTAATCATCAATCAAATTTATCTATTCTGTAGGTATCTATAAAAACAATATATAATGTCACCCCGGATAAATGAGCTAACGCACGCTATGAGCGATCGCAGACTCAAGGTTTTCCACAACGTTGCCAAGTTGTTAAGTTTTACCAAAGCGGCAGAAGCGCTGCACATGACCCAACCGGCCGTAACCTTCCAGGTACGTCAACTCGAAGAGTATTTCAATACACGCCTGTTTGATCGCACCCATAATAAAGTCAGTTTAACCCCGGCCGGGGAACGTGTTTCCGAGTTTGCCGAACGCATCTTTGACCTGTATTCCGAGATGGAAAATACGGTGCGTGATTTGACGGGTGAAATCAGTGGCGCATTGACCATAGGCGCAAGTACCACGATTGCCGAATACATGCTGCCAGCTTTACTCGGGGAGTTTAAGATTTGCTACCCGGACATTAACCTGCGACTCAAGGTTTCAAACTCTGAAGGTATCGTATCGATGGTTGAGCACAATGTGATTGACCTTGGCGTGGTCGAGTCGCCGGTGAGCAATAAGAACCTGGTAGTCGAAGTGTGTCACGATGATCAACTGGTTGTGATTGCCGCGCCCGATCACGAGCTCGCGAAACGCGGTGGCAAGGTGAAGGCTTCCGATATAGTGAAGTATCCGTTTGTCAGCCGCGAAGAGGGTTCCGGTACGCGCGATGTAATCATGCAGTACCTGGTCGAGGAAAAGATCAATCCCAACGATTTGAACTTCAGCCTTGAACTTGGTAGCCCGGAGTCGATTAAAGGCGCCGTCGAAGCAGGCATGGGTATCACCATAATTTCGCGCTCGATTATCGGCAAGGAATTAAAATTGAACACGCTTCGTGAACTACAACTCGATCCGCCATTGAGTCGGCCTTTTTCGTTCGTTCGACAGCGACAGAAATTTCGGGTGACGGTAATGGAAAAATTACTCGAGTTCGCCCGTTCTTACTTCAAGAATAACAAGTAGCTTTCATTTGCGCCTACGATGAATAAAATTTCGCCTCATGTTTGAGATTCTAGAGCAGTGGTACCGTCGCCATTTCACCGATCCGCAAACGGTGATTTTTGCATTTATCCTGATCGCAGGCGCGCTGCTGGTTTTTGTCCTGCATGCTCATCTACTGCCGATTCTTGTCGCTATGATTATTGCCTACCTGGCCGAAGGCATGGTGGTATGGTTGCACAAGATTAATCTTGGGCGAATGGTAGCGGCGAGCGTTGTGACCGCACTCATGATTACCGCGATAATTCTGGCTTTCTTCGTGTTATTGCCATTGCTCTCGAAGCAGGTCACCGATCTGTTTCGCGAAATGCCGAACATGCTGGGCCAGGGGCAGCAGTTATTGTTGCATCTACCGGAACAGTATCCGGACTATATCTCCGCTCAACAGATTGAGGAATTGCTGACCCTGGCGCGCACCGAATTGAGCAATTTCGGCCAACGGGTGGTTAGCATATCCCTGTCTTCGGTCGTGAGCATAATCACCTTTCTGGTTTACATGATTTTACTGCCGTTGATGGTGTTCTTTTTTTTAAAGGACAAAGCCATGATTCTGCGCTGGCTTGCTGATTTTCTGCCCGAGGAACGCAGATTGCTGCGTACCGTCTGGGCGGAACTCGATATCAAGATTGCCAGTTATGTGCGTGGCAAGGTGATTGAAGTCCTGATCATCTGGTCGGCAAGTTATATTGCGTTTGCGATTATGGGTCTGAATTACGCGATGTTGTTGAGCCTCGCGGTCGGCCTGTCGGTTATTATTCCCTATGTTGGAGCCACCGTGGTAACGATCCCTGTTGCCCTGATTGCCTCTTTCCAGTGGGGCTTCACTTCCGAGTTTGGCTGGCTAATGGCTATTTACGGCTTTATCCAGTTTCTGGACGGTAACCTGCTGGTGCCTTTGCTGTTCTCGGAAGTGGTCAATTTGCATCCGGTTGCGATCATCGTCGCGGTTGTATTCTTCGGTAGCCTCTGGGGGGTCTGGGGGGTTTTCTTTGCCATCCCGCTGGCGACGCTAATCCAGGCTATTATCAAGGCCTGGCCTTCCGATGAGTTAATTGCCGAATAAGCAGCAATTTCTTGTACATTCATAGCAGTCTTTATAACATACGCCCCTTAGTTGGCCATGGGAGAACAGAGTTTGTCCATGTTTAAAGGCAGTATCGTAGCTTTGGTGACACCAATGCTCGGCAATGGTGACGTTAATTATTCACAGCTGGAAGCGCTGATCGATTTTCATGTGCGTGAAGGGACCGAGGCGCTTGTAATTGCCGGTACGACTGGCGAATCGGCAACGCTTAATCCCGACGAACACTGCGACTTGTTGCATAAAAGCTACGAGATGATTAAGCAACGCTTGCCGATGATTGCCGGCACCGGTGCCAACTCGACAGCGGAAGCTATCGAACTTACCAAATGCGCAAAATCGAGCCGCGCCGAAGCCGCGCTGCTGGTAACGCCTTACTACAATAAGCCGACGCAAAAAGGCCTGATATTGCATCATCAGGCGATCGCCAGTGCAGTCGATATTTCGCAGATTCTTTACAATGTGCCGGGACGTACTGCCTGTGACATGCAGGCTGATACCGTCGCCGAACTGGCGAAAGTTGGTAATATCGTGGGCATCAAGGAAGCGACCGGCAGTATGGAGCGACTTGCCGATATCAAGCGCCAGGTCGATGACAGTTTTGCCTTGTTGACTGGCGACGATTCGACCACTTGCGAGTTTATTTTAAACGGCGGTCATGGTGCCATTTCCGTCACAGCCAATGTAGTGCCTTCCAAAATGGCCAATATGTGTCAGCTCGCTCTACAAGGTAAAGCTGCCGAGGCTCGAGCCGCGGATGCGGAAATCGCTGAATTACATCGGCTGCTGTTCATTGAGTCAAATCCAATACCCGTTAAATGGGCCATTTCCCAAATGGGCTTTGGAGAATTGAATCTGCGCTTACCGATGACAATTTTAGACGAGCAGTATCAACAGCCGCTGCGGCAAGCTTTAGCCGATTGCGGGGCTGTATGAAATTAATCCCAGCTGTCTCGCTCCTGCTATTTGCAGCGTTACTCGTGGCTTGCAGCAGTGATACAGATAGACGTTACCTCGACGTATCGCTGGATAGTAATCTGGAATTACCCCCGGATCTTTCCAAGTTAGAGGCAGAGTCCGAATTTGAGTTACCAGTTGGTTTTTCTGGCCCTGAACCAACCGCGAAGGGCAAAGTTCCGGTGCTGGCCAGGGTAGAATCACTTCGGCTTGAGGGCAGTGGAGACCTTTACTGGCTTAGTGTTGAAGAGCCGGTCGACAATCTGTACCAGTTGATTAAGAATTTCTGGTTGTCGGAAGGCTATCGCCTGATGCTTGATGAGCCCGTCATCGGCATTATGCAGACGGAATGGGTATTGACGGAGCAGGGTCCCAGCGATGAAGGCGGCTCATGGTTTAAAGGTTTTTTTAGCAGTGAAGACCTTACTGCCAGCCAGGATCAATACAGGACCAGGGTCGAGTTAGATCAGACAGAAAACGCTAGTCGAATCTATATCGCTCATCGAGGTACTGAGTTCGGGTACATCCTCGAAACGGGTGGCGGTCTAAAGATAATTGATGGCGAAAATAAAGTTGATGACGAAAAGAAAGTTGATGACGATGATAATCAATGGCGCTTTCGGCAGCCCGAACCTGAACTCGAAGTTGAAATGCTGTCACGCCTGATGATATTTCTGGGCTTGCAAAAGGCCGAGGTAGCGCAGCAGGTGGCCAACGCTAAATTGTTTAGCCCACGGGCTTCACAGCATATTGATGCGAGTGAAAAATCTCCGTTCCTGATTGTAAAAGACCCTTATCAGATTGCCTGGAATCGTGTTTATCATCAGCTTGAACGAATGAATTTCGAAATCGCAGCAGTGCAGCTCAAAAACCTGTTTGGTGAGGGCGCTATAACCATTAACGCGCAGGTTACTGAGGGTAAAGAGGATCAAAGGTTTTTTTCGTTTTTTTCCCGGTCTAGTGAAACTGTCGAGAAGCAGATCATCTTGGTCCTGGCTGAAGAGACCCATCAACTTACCCGGGTAATGATCGAAACGACCGATGGGGATTTTGACACCTCTCCAGCTGGAGCGGCTTTTCTAGACTTGTTGTTTCAGAAAATCAGATAGTATGCGCATCGCATCGTTGGGAAGCGGCAGTCGGGGCAATGCTACCCTGGTACAGCATGAAAATACCACACTGCTTGTCGATAACGGTTTTTCATTAAGACAATTCACGCAGCGACTGGACCGATTCGAGATAGAACCGGGCTCAATAGACGCGGTGTTGCTCACTCACGAACATGGTGATCATAGTGGTGGTATCGAACGTCTTTGCAGAAACCACGATGTTCCACTTTGGACTGCAGTCGGTACCGCGCGCGCCGCGCTGGCACCGAATTTTCAGTACCACAGGCTGGTCGCAGGACATACCGTAACCATTGGTGGAATCGAGGTTATGCCGATCACGGTGCCCCACGATGCGAGCGAGCCGTTACAGTTTATTTTTCATCAGCTGGATAATGGAAAACGCCTCGGCATTCTGACCGATACCGGACATGTAACCCGACATATCATCGAAGCATTTAGTTGTCTCGATGCGTTATTGCTTGAATTTAACTATGACCCCGACATGCTGGAATCAGGGCCATATCCGGATAGGCTGAAACAGCGTGTCGGTGGAAATCTCGGGCATCTGTCGAACCAACAGTCGATAGATTTATTACGACAAATCGATACCGCGAGGCTGAACTGCCTGATAGCCGCTCACATTTCGGAAAAGAACAATACCCCCGTGATTGTCGACCAGCTGATTCGTCAATTGGATGACGTGCCGACTCCGGTGCTGGCCAATCAGAATGAAGGATTCGACTGGATCTCTATTTAAGCCTCGTTAGCGGCTTCTTTATCAAACTCGATCAGGGCATAGGCCGAGTGATTATGAATTGATTCAAAGTTCTCTGATTCGAGTACGTATTGCCGAATGCGATCATCCTTGTTCAATTCGCCCGCTATATCTCGCACCATATCTTCAACAAATTTTGGATTGTCATAAGCTCGCTCGGTCACGTATTTTTCATCGGGACGTTTAAGCAAACCGTAGAGCTCGCATGAAGCCTGTTTTTCAACAATATCGATAAGTTCTTCAATCCAGATAAATCCGCTGGTTTTGGCGTCAAGTGTTACGTGGGAGCGCTGATTATGAGCGCCATAGTCCGAAATCGACTTGGAGCAGGGGCACAAACTGGTAACGGGTATCTGAACCTTGATCCGGGTGCTGGTAACACCAGCGTTGATTTCTCCAACCAACGAAACCTCGTAGTCAAGCAGCGACTCAACCCCGGAAACCGGTGCTTTCTTGTTCACGAAGTAGGGAAATTTCATTTCGATGTAGCCCGATTCTGCCTCGAGCAGTTCGGCCATTTCCCTGAGCATATCGTTAAACGAGGTATAGGATATTTCTTTCTCGTGATCGTTCAGTATGCTGACGAAGCGTGACATGTGAGTGCCCTTGAACTGATGTGGCAGGAACACAAACATGCTAAAAGTGGCAATGGTATGTTGTTTACCATCAGAGCGGTCTTTGACAATTACAGGATGGCGGATATCTTTGATGCCGACTTTGTTGATTGCGAGTTTGCGGGTGTCCGCTGATCCCTGGACATCGGGAATCGTCGAAATCGTTGACTGAGCTGGTTCACCATTCATGACTTGATCCTTGAGCAAATACTTTGCGTATCGAAGCAGACCATTGAATGCGTGATACACGAGACGGAATTTACTGGTATTGCAATAACCGAGTAAAAGGGTTGGTTATTATACTGAGCGACCGGGGTAAGGCAAATGTTCATGACGGCAATTATCCCATTAACATTGAGCAATGGCGATAGTGGGTTTGGTGTAAATTGCCGGATTATCGGGCAAAAACTCGATGTTAACGAAATCGGTAATTTCGCCGGTTGACTGAACCTGTCTGCTAGAGACTGGGATCAGGGATTGAGGTATATATCTATTGTTATTATTATAAATTAAGCGGGTGAAACGTCTTCGGCCTGCGGGCCCTTGGCACCATCCGTAACTTTCATCGTTACGGCCTGACCTTCCTGAAGTGTTTTATGACCTTCAGACTGAATGGCACTGTAATGAACGAAAACGTCTTTTCCACCCTCTTGCGAAATAAAACCATAGCCCTTGGCATCGTTAAACCACTTAACTGTGCCAGATACTGTTTCAGACATAACTTTACTCTGTAGCTTGTTGATATTTATGTCGATTATTACTACTCGACAAGACGCATTGTAGGATAAACCTTATGCGGACGCCATTATTTAAACCGGGCTGTGCCGCGAGTTCCCAGCAGTGATAACACTGGAAGCATCAAACCTGATTCGATTTTTTTGCGGTTACCTGGTTAGCTACGGGTAAATTCGACGATAGAATTTCGTATCGTGGCGCTATCGATCCCGTAATCTTCAAGTACCTGTTCGCGGTTACCCTGAGATGGAAATACATCGCTGAGTCCCAGACGCAAAAGTGGAAGATTAATTTGTTGCTGATTAAGGTACTCGAGTACAGCCGAACCCGCACCACCAATAATACTGGCATCTTCCAGCGTGACTAGGTAGTCGTGACTGGCCGCCAACTCTTTGATCAGGGATTCATCAAGCGGTTTGATAAAACGCATGTTGACGAGGCTTAAATCAAGCTCGTCGGCGATTGGTTGCGCGAGGCTATAGAGGCTACCGAACACCAGCAATGCAGTTTGTTTTCCAGATCTTGTCTGGATCGCCTTCCCAATTTCGGCACAATCGTCGACGTTCACCGCCCCGGGTTGTGCGACACTGTCCCTGGGGTAGCGTACCAGGGCGGGCCCGGGGTATTGATAAGCAGTATTCAGCAACTCGAACATATCCTGACCGTTGGCCGGGGCCATCATGATAATGCCCGGAATGCATCGGCAAAAAGCGATATCAAAATTACCAGTGTGAGTTGCGCCGTCAGCACCGACGACACCGGCTCTATCAATCGCGAAAGTTACATCGAGACCCTGCACCGCGACGTCGTGTATAAACTGATCGTAACCACGCTGCAGGAAGGTTGAATATATCGCGACCACGGGTTTGAGACCCCCGCATGCCATCCCGGCCGCCAGGGTTACCGCATGTTGTTCGGCGATACCGACATCATGGTAACGCTCCGGCATCTCCTGTGAAAATTTGACCAGCCCCGAACCTTCACGCATTGCCGGAGTTATGGCATGCAACTTTGGTTCCTTACCACCTTTTGCCACCAGCCAGTCAGAAAATATATTGGTATAAGATTGCAAGCCTGGTTTGCTGGAAGATTTAACTTCACCGGTCTCGGGATCGAAGGGGCCAACTCCATGAAACTTGCAGGCATCTTCCTCGGCCGGCGAATAGCCCTTACCTTTGCGTGTGACGATGTGAAGCATTCTCGGGCCAGGCAATTGCTGCAGATTGTGGATCAGCGATAACAGGTCTTTTAGATTATGACCATCTATGGGTCCGAAGTAGGAGAAACCGAGCTCCTCGAACAGCGTCCCCGGCGTCACCATCCCCTTGACGTGTTCCTCGGCACGTTTAGCCAACTCCCAGGCGCTGGGAATGCGCTTTAATACTTTTTTGCTGCCCGAGCGCAGGCTGGAGTAAATCTTCCCCGACCAGATACTGGATAAGTATTTTGACATGGCGCCAACATTGGGCGAAATCGACATTTCGTTATCGTTTAAAATAACCAGTAAATTGTTATCGATAGCGCCACCATGATTGAGTGCCTCGTAGGCCATCCCGGCAGTCATACCGCCGTCACCGATGATTGCTACAGTCTTACGCTCAATGTCTTGCGCGTTCGAAGCAATCTCCATACCCAGGGCAGCACTGATCGATGTACTCGAGTGACCGGCACCAAAATGGTCGTATTCCGATTCGGAGATTTTGGGAAAACCTGAAAGGCCATCTTTTTGGCGCATTCCAGCCATTTGATCGCGCCGACCGGTTAGTATTTTATGCGGGTAACACTGATGACCAACATCCCAGATCAGGCGGTCATGAGGCGTATCGAACAAATAATGCAGCGCAATCGTGATTTCCACCGATCCCAGACCGGAGGCGAGGTGCCCGCCGGTGCGTGACAGGCTTTGCAGCAGGAAGGCACGGATCTCGTCCGCCAGTTCGGGTAACTGGCTCTCATCGAGCTCTCGTAAATCCATGGGGCTGTCGATCTGCGCCAGAATCGGAAAGGTTTCGCTAATTTTAGTCAATGAATTGCTATCCAGCACTAGTGCGCCTTGCTGCGAAACAGCACAGGGACGCTGAATCCATAATTATAATGTAGAAGGAGCACTAGTGTTTCCGCTCGACAAACCAGGCCGAAATATACCTTAAAATGTCGACCTCCTCACCAAATATCGAAAGTGCCTGTAACGCATTCTGATGCAGTTCCTGAGCTTTTTCATGAGACGCCTCAAGACCAATAATTGCAGGGAAGGTCGGTTTATTGCGGGCACTGTCGGAGCCTTGAGTCTTTCCCAGGGTCGCGGTATCACTGGTGACATCGAGAATATCATCCTGAACCTGAAAAGAAAGGCCAATATGTTTGGCATAGGAATCAAGCGCCTTGAATTGTTGCCGGGTCAGGTTGTTCGTGCTGTGCGCTACCAGTTGGATACAGGTGCGGATCAAGGCACCGGTTTTATGAATATGCATGGTCTCAAGTTCGGCGATATTCAGCGTCTTACCAACCGCGGCCAGGTCGATGGCCTGGCCTCCGGCCATGCCGCGCGACCCGGAAAACAGGGCCAGCTTTTCGATCATTTGAAGACGAGCCGCTGCATCATCGGTCATCTGTGGGTCGTGGCTGATGATGTAGAAAGACAACGCCTGCAAGGCATCGCCCGCGAGTATGGCCGTGGCTTCATCGAACTCGCGATGACAGGTGGGTCGACCGCGCCTCAAGTCGTCGTCATCCATGGCCGGCAGGTCGTCATGGATGAGTGAATAGGCGTGAATGATTTCAACTGCAGCAGCAGCGCCATTGACCCTTTCCAGGTCAATGCCCAGGGCTGACGCAGTTGCGTATACCAGTACCGGCCGCACTCTTTTTCCCGGAGCGAGTACCGCGTATCGCATCGCCTGGTGCAATCGCAATGGATGAACATCGACCTGGGGAAGCCAGTGATCGAGCACTTTGTCTACTCTTTGCTGGAATTCTTCAACCAGGGACTCGAAGGCCCTGGCATCAATCTTCATCAAGGTCTTCGAAGGGAACAGTTTGCTGCAAACCGTTTTTTTCGATTAATTGTTCAACGCGTATTTCGGCATTAGCGAGCGTATCCTGGCAGGTCTTTGCCAGCTTGATTCCTTGTTCAAATTGCTCGAGGGACTCTTCCAGCCCAAGTTCACCCGATTCCATATTGCTGACAATCTTTTCCAGGTGCTGCAGGGATTTTTCAAAATCCTTGAGTTTGTCTTTGCTTTCAGCCATGTCGTTACTCGCAGTCGATTTATCGCCATTATAATGTATCTACGGTATCAGCTAAATGACTGACCGGAATTAACTTGAGATTATTAAAGGTACCGCTTTTCGGCATATTGGCCTTTGGAATTATCGCCGTTTCGAATCCATGTTTACTGGCTTCGCGCAGCCGTTCTTCGCCATTGGGCACGGGCCTGATCTCCCCCGATAGCCCAACCTCTCCGAAAACCAGTGAACGCTGGTTTAACGGACGATCGCGATAACTGGAAAGAATAGCCAGCATGATTGCGAGGTCTGCTCCTGTTTCGGTAATTCGTACTCCACCCACCGCGTTTATAAATACATCCTGGTCGTAGAGTGGGACACCACCATGGCGCTGCAAAATAGCGATCAGCATTGCCAATCGATTAGATTCGAGGCCGACGCTCAGGCGCCGTGGATGGCCGCCATGGCATTCGCTCACCAGTGCCTGAATTTCGACTAAAATTGGCCGCGTACCTTCACGTGAGACCATGACCACGCTGCCCGATACCGGTTCATCATGTTGGGCCAGGAATATCGCTGATGGATTACTGACCGGCTTCAAACCTTCGTCGGTCATGGCGAAGATACCGAGCTCGTTGACAGCGCCAAAACGGTTCTTAACGGCTCGAATCACACGGTAACGCGTCGATGCATCGCCTTCGAAATAGAGCACGGTGTCGACCATGTGCTCAAGCACCCGGGGCCCGGCTAACTGCCCCTCCTTGGTAACATGTCCGACCAGAAAAATCGCGACGTTGGATTGTTTGGCGAATCTAACCAGCATTGCCGTGCTTTCTCTGACCTGGCTTACCGAGCCTGGTGCCGACTGCAGGCTGTTGCTGAATATTGTCTGGATCGAATCGATGACCATTACTGCAGGCTTGATTGCATTGGCCTGTATGATAATTTCCTCAACACAGGTTGAGCTTAATAATTTCAGGTTATCGCCGGGAAGATTGAGACGACTGGCGCGCAAACTAACCTGTTGTGGTGACTCTTCCCCGGTAACGTAAAGTGCATCTCGGTCCTGGCTGACCAGCGTCAGACACTGCAACAGGATGGTCGATTTTCCAATTCCGGGATCACCCCCCAACAGTACGACCGAGCCTTCCACCAGGCCACCTCCCAAAACGCGGTCGAGTTCATCGATGCTGGTACCAAAGCGAGGTGTTTCACTCCTCGGAACCTGATCCAGGGTAATCACTTCGTCTCGTTTGGCAGTCCCATGCCAATTGGCCCTGGTCCCGGGACCCGCGGGCAGGGCCGGTATCTCTTCAATACTGTTCCAGCTCTTACAGTCGGGACATTGGCCCGACCATTTTGGCAGCGCGGTTGCGCATTCCCGACACTGAAACTGGGCACTTTGTCTGGCCATCTTAGGTCGGCTCAGACCGCAGATCGGTTATTTCCCGATCTGGAGGCAGGGAAATGCGTGCCGTCTTCACCATATTATTTTTAACCTGCATGATTTCGATCGGATGGTTGTTTATTTTTAAGCTGGTGCCGGCCTCGGGAATAAACTCCATGTGCTCCAGGATCAGTCCGTTCAGGGTTCGAGGGCCTTCTACCGGAAGCTGGATTTCAAGGTTGCGGTTGATATCGCGTATATGGGTCGAACCGTCGATCAGGAAACTGCCATCCGCGTCC